>JBDSND010000125.1:0-17220 GCA_039915505.1 Casimicrobiaceae bacterium | reverse complement strand
GTCTCGAGCGCGACGCCGTCGTGCGCGTACGCGGGCGGCAGGTAGAGCATGTCGCCCGGCGCGAGGATTGCGTCCTCCGTGGGTTTGAATCGACGCAGCACGCGCAACGGCAGACCAGGCCGGAACGCCTGGTCATCCTGCCGACCGTAGCGCCAGCGGCGCCTGCCGAACCCCTGCAGCAGGAACACATCATAGGCGTCGACGTGTGGCCCGACGCCACCGCCGGGCGCGGCGTAGCTGACCATGAGGTCGTCCAGCCGGGCGTACGGCACGAAGCGAAAGCGGCGCAGCAACGCGTCGGCGGCGGGAACGTGAAGGTTCACACCCTGGACCAGCAGCGTCCAGTTGCGCGCGGGCAGGGCGCGCAGCGTCCGGACCGCGAACGGACCGTGTGCGAGCGACCAGCGTGCCCCGGTGCGCTGCACGAGGCGCGACTCGACATCGTCCCGCGCGGCCAGCGCAAAGAGCGCGTCGCGGTCGAGCACGCCGGCAAAACCGGGAATTGCAGCGCGCGCGAGATGCGCCGCCTTCTGCCAATGACGACGCAGGAATGCGGCGGCGGAGATGCCGCCGAGCAGCGGACCGAGTGCCATCGCGGCCGGCTCTCTCGCGGCCGGAGGACGGAGGCGCTGCGGCCGGGCGCGCGGGTCAACCATGGGTCCGATTATAGCGGCGGAGCGCTGCTACAATGGCCGTACATATCCAGCCGCGAACCCTTCTGCGATTCGCGCGTCTCTACCTTTCCTTTCCGCGCGTCGAGGTCCCTCATGAACGTCTTCACCAACACCGTCGTCACGCTCACGTTCCAGCTCTACGACGATGCCGGAGCGTTGCTCGAGGAGACCGACGAGCCCATTGCCTACCTCCATGGTGGCCAGTCGGGCATGCTGCCCAAGCTCGAGGAAGCCCTGACCATGAAGAAGGCGGGCGACGAGGTAATGGTCAAGGTAGAGCCCACTGAAGCGTTCGGTGATTACGACCCGGAACTGGTTAAGATCGAGTCGGCGGATCGCCTGCCGCCCGAGGTCGAGGTTGGCATGCAGTTCGAGGCCTATGCCAATCCCGACGAGGCCGAGGGCGAGGGCATCGTGTTCACCGTCACCGACATTGCCGACGGCAAGGTAGTGATGGACGGGAACCACCCTTGGGCGGGGAAGAGCCTGCGCTTCGATTGCCGGATCCTCGATGTCCGTGCAGCCACCGAAGAGGAGCTCGCCCACGGCCACGTGCACGGCGCGGGCGGCCACCACCACTAGCCTTACGGCACCCTTGGGGCATTCCGCGACGGCGCGCCGCTAACGGGACGTTGCCTCCCGCGCTGCACGCGCCCCAAGCCCCGCACCGGGGACGCGTGCGATGCCGCGCGCGCTTGCCGTCGTGCCCGGATACGGCGGGCGTTCACGTTCGTGGTGATGCATCGCTTCCATCGCGACACCTGCCGCTGCATGGCAGGCAGTGCCGTCCATCACTCTGCTGCCAGGCGCTTCAATTCGTAGAGCGCATCGAGCGCTTCGCGCGGTGCCAGGGCATCGGGGTCGAGGATGGCAAGCGCATCGACCAGCCTCGTCGCCGCGAGCGCGGGCCCCGCTTCCGGCACCGCCTCCCTAGCCGGGGCCGCGAACAGGTCGGACTGGGCAGCATCCCGCACCGTAAAGCGATCGATGCGCGCGAGATAGCCGCGCGCGCGGCGAACCGTATCGGCCGGGACTCCGGCCAGTCGCGCCACTTGCAGTCCGTAGCTGCGATTGGCGGGTCCTTCGGCGGCCTCGTGCAGGAACACGATGCCGTGGCCGTGCTCGACGGCATCGAAGTGCAGGTTCGCGCAGCCATCCGTCTCGGCAGGCAATGCGGTTAACTCGAAATAATGCGTGGCAAACAGCGCCAGGCAGCGATTGCGCTCGGCCAGGTCCCGCGCGATCGCCCACGCGAGGGCCAAGCCGTCGAACGTGGAGGTGCCGCGTCCGATTTCGTCGATCAGCACCAGGCTGTGTGCAGTGGCGCGGTGCAGGATGGCCGCCGCCTCGGTCATCTCCACCATGAACGTCGAGCGCCCGCCGGCGAGGTCGTCCGCGGCTCCGATGCGGGTGTAGATCGCATCCAGCGCGCCGATGGTTGCGGACGCTGCGGGCACGAAGGCGCCGCAGTAGGCGAGCAAAGCGATAACCGCGGTCTGGCGCATGTACGTGGACTTGCCGCCCATGTTCGGGCCGGTCACGATCACCAGGCGCCGGTCGGGACGCAGGTCGACATCGTTGGCGATGAACGTCTCGACCTGGCGTTCGACCACCGGATGTCGCCCGCCGCGGATCGCGAGACACGCGTCGTCGATGAACGAGGGCGCGACCAGGTCGAGCGCTTCGGCACGTTCCGCGAAGTTCGCCAGCACGTCGAGGCGCGCCAGGGCTTCCGCGAGCGACTGCAGCGCCGGAATCGCCGGTAGCAGGTCGTCCAGCACGGCATCGAAAAGCACGCGCTCCCGCGCGAGGGCGCGTTCCTGGGCGGAGAGCGCCTTGTCCTCGAACGCCTTGAGCTCCGGCGTGATGTAGCGCTCGGCATTCTTCAGCGTTTGCCGACGGTGGTAATCGATCGGGACCTTGCCCGATTGGGTGTTGCTCACCTCGATGTAGAAACCGTGCACCCGGTTGAACTCGACCTTGAGATTGGCGATGCCGGTGCGTTGCCGCTCGCGCTGCTCGAGCTCGAGCAGAAATTCGCCGCAATGCGCATCCATGGCGCGAAGCTCATCGAGCTCGGTGTCGTAGCCCGGGGCAATGACTCCGCCATCGCGCACCAGCGCCGCGGGCTCGGTAGCGATCGCCGCGCAAAGTCGCGCGTGCCATGCCGGGTCTAGGTGGCAAGCCACCGCGATCTCGGTGACGAGAGGTGGGGCGTCGATTCCCGTCGCGGCGCGACCAAGCAGGGCATCGACCTCGGGCAGGCGCGCCAGGGTGTCGCGCAAGGCCGCAAGGTCGCGCGGGCGGGCTGTCTTCAAGGCGATGCGCGCGGCGATGCGTTCTACGTCGGCGGTACGGCGCAGCATGGCTGCAATCTCTACGCGTGTCCCGACCGCCCCGCCCAACCATCCGACGACGGCGTGGCGCCCCGCCGCGGCGGCCTGTTGACGCAACGGATGGGTCAGCCATTCGCGCAGCAACCGGCTGCCCGCCGCGGTGGAACACACATCGAAGAGCGAGAGCAACGTCGGCGCGGGTTCGCCGCGCAAGGTGTTCGTGATCTCCAGGTTGCGGCGCGTCGCGGCATCGAGGCGCAGCTCGTCGCTCGGATCCTCGTGCAGCAGCGCGCGGACATGGGACAGGGTCGCCTGCTGGGCGTTGGCGGCATAGCCCAGGAGTGCGCCGGCCGCGCCCAGCGCAAGGTCGAGACCATCCACACCAAACCCCGCGAGGTCGCGCGTCGCGAACTGGCGCGTGAGAGCCTGGACCGCAGCCTTCGAATCGAAATGCCATGCCGGCAGGGGACGCGTCGGCACGCCTTCGAGCAGGCCGGCTGTGCCTTCCTGCACCAACAACTCGGCCACATCGAGCCGCTCGAGCGCGGCGCGGGTGTCGGCCACCGCGACTTCCTGCACCACGAAGCGTCCCGAGGCGACGTTGAGCCAGGCAATGCCACTACGTTGCCGGCCGACGTTGACCGCCACGAGCAGGCTGTTGCGCGTGGCGTCGAGCAGGCTCGCATCGGTGACGGTGCCGGGCGTCACGACACGCATCACCCGGCGCTCAACCGGTCCCTTGCTCGTCGCCGGGTCGCCGATCTGCTCGCAGATCGCAACCGACTCGCCAAGCTTCATCAAGCGGGCGAGATATTGCTCGGCCGCATGGTAGGGCACCCCGGCCATAGGGATGGGCGCACCTGCCGATTGACCACGCGTGGTCAAGGTGATGTCTAGGAGGCGCGACGCGCGTTCCGCGTCGGCGTAGAAAAGCTCGTAGAAGTCGCCCATGCGGTAGAAGAGCAGCTTGTCTGGATGCTCGCTCTTCAGCCGCAGGTACTGCTGCATCATCGGTGTATGACCGGCGGGGTGCGCTCCGGCGGATTGCGCGGGTGACGTTCGCGGCGGGGTGGTGCTCGACATTTGCGGCGATTATAGCGGTCGCATGCCACTGAAACCGAGGGTGCGCAGGGCAAGCCTTCCACGGGATGTGCGTGGTTCATCGAACGCGAGCGCCAAGGGTGACGCTCCGCGATGCCGACGGCCAGGACGTGTGCGCTGCTGGTTCAACGACCGACGTCCTCCTGTGGGCCGGCCGCTTTGGCAACGAGGCGAATCCGCGTGCCGCGCAGCGTGGCGATCTGCCCGGCGCGTAGCTTGCAGCCGCGGCGCAACTCGACCTGGCCGTCGACCTGCACTTGGCCGCCCACAATCAAGGCCTTCGCGCCCCCACCGCTGGGTGCCGTACCCGTGGCCTTGAGCAGGTCACCGAGCGTGATGGTTTCACCGCGCATCTCGAACGCGATCTCGTGTGTCATGCGGCCTCCAATACCGTCGAATGAGTCGTTTGAATGGCGTCGTCAACCGACGATGCGGCGGCGGCGCTGGTCTGACTCCGATAACAACGCCCACCGCCGTATGGCCGCGAGCGGGATGCGGTCGGAGACGATCGGCCGACCGGAGGCGGAACGGCGACCGGAGGCGAACAGTGTGGCGCGGAGGCGAACAGCGTGACGTATTGAACGCGCGGACGATTTTCAGGGATGGAACGTGCCGGGCGGCAGTTTGAGTTGGTCGGGGTGAGAGGATTCGAACCTCCGGCCTCTACGTCCCGAACGTAGCGCTCTACCAGGCTAAGCTACACCCCGACGGCCGAGCAATTGCTGCTTGGATTCGCCCGCGGCGGGAATGCATCGCTTTCCGCGGAACCTCGCCTCGCGACCCATTGCGAGCCGCCTGCGCATCGCCTTTACGCGTAAATTCAGTAAGATCGACGCGCTGCGAAGGACGCTAATTCTAGCAGAGTTTGGCGCTGCGGAGAATCGGGCAGGGTGGCCACGCACGTGGTGGCGGCGTTGCTTTCACGCTCGGCGCGCTCGCGAGCGTAGGCAAGGGCGCCGGTGCGCTCTAGTACTGCCAAAACGGGCTCGAAATCGGTAATGCCCCCACCGCCAATGGCGCGTCGTACTACCGCCACATCTTCAGGCGACCCGACCGTAAGGGCGCGGATCAACGGCAGGGTCATCTTGCCCTCGGCGAGATCGTCGCCAAGGCTCTTGCCGATTTCGGCGCGGTCACCCGAATAATCGAGGACGTCGTCGACCAACTGGAACGCCGTGCCGAGGTGGGTTCCAAAGCGGGCAAGCGCGTCCTCGCAATCGGGCGGAGCCGCGGCAACGACCGCACCCAGCCGGGCGGCCGCCTCGAACAGCTTGGCTGTCTTGCGCTCGATCACCTCGAAGTAGGCCGACTCGCCGAGGTCGGGATTTCCCGAGTTCATGAGCTGCAGCACCTCGCCGGCGGCGATGGTGTTGGTGGCGTTGGACAGCACCTCCAAGACACGCATCGAGCCGACCCTGACCATCAGCTGGAAGGCCCGGGAATACAGAAAGTCGCCGACCAGCACGCTTGCGGCGTTGCCGAAACGCGCGTTGGCGGTGGCCTTGCCGCGGCGCAGGTCCGACTCGTCGACCACGTCGTCGTGCAGCAGGGTCGCGGTATGGATCATCTCGACGACCGCTGCCAGCGTGTGATGGTCACGACCGTCATAGCCGCAGGCCTTCGCAGCAATGAGAAGGAGGGCTGGGCGCAGGCGCTTGCCGCCACCGGCGAGGATGTAATCGGCAACCTGGCGTACCAGGACCACGTCGGAATCGAGGCTGTCGCGCAATACGCGGTCGACTTCCTGCATGTCCGACGCGACGGAATCGATTACCAACTGGAGGGGCACGGCGGGGCCTGAAACGGGATGCGAGAGGGTCGGGGCGAGACAGGGCGGTCGGCCGATGCAGAGAGAATCCGAGCGCGCGCAATTGTAACCGCCCGCGCTCGAGGCCGTCGGCAGGGGGCCACCGGTCCGGTCGCCCGGGGATCCCGGGGCGGGGCTGCTTTTTTGACAGCCGCCGGCCTAAGGCGTTACAATACAAGGCTTTTCGGCGTCGTGGCTCGGCTCCGGGGAAGGTGACCGCGGGACCGCATCCTGCGAGCCCGCGGCCCCCGGCTGCTGTCCCTTGGGAACATACCAAGGCACGCACATACGGCAACGGCATGCCCTGTGCACAAGCAGTGCGCCGGACGGTGGTTCGCAACAACGTTACTTCAGGAGTCCATCCATGTACGCGGTCATAAAAACCGGCGGCAAGCAATATAAGGTTGCCCCCGGCGAGAATCTAAAAGTAGAACAGATACCGGCGGACGTGGGCGCAGAAATCATCCTTGACCAGGTTCTCATGGTCGGGGACGGCGAGAGCGTCCGTCTCGGTCAACCGGTGGTGAGTGGCGTCACGGTGAAGGCCATTGTGGTCGGCCACGGGCGCGGCGAGAAGATCCGCATTTTCAAGATGCGCCGCCGCAAGCATTATCAAAAACACCAAGGGCATCGGCAGGGTTACACCGAGCTCAAGATCGACAGCATCCAGGGCTGACGGAGCACAACCATGGCACACAAAAAGGCAGGCGGCAGTTCCAGGAACGGCCGCGACTCACATTCCAAGCGTCTGGGCGTGAAGACCTACGGTGGCGAATCCATCAACGCCGGTAGCATCATCGTTCGTCAGCGCGGCACCAAGATCCATGCCGGTCCGAACGTCGGGATGGGCAAGGACCACACGCTGTTCGCCCTGGTCCCCGGAAAGGTGCAGTTCGCGACCAAGGGCAAGGAAAAGCGTACGTTCGTGAGTATCGTGACGGAAGAGACGCAGGCCGCTGCCTGAGCCGCGTTTCGTCATCCACACACAAGCCCGGCCTTCGCGCCGGGCTTTTTTTATCCCCGGGCCTCGAGATCGGCCCGTCACGCGAAGCCGGACTAGAACACGAGCACCCCCAGGAACACGCCGAAGATCAGCACGATAAGGAAGATCACCAGGGCAATGAAGAACAGCACCTTGGCGACGCTCCGCGCGCCGGAAGCGACCCCCGTGAAACCGAAGAACCCGGCGACCACGGAAATGATGAAAAAGATGATGGCCCACTTCAGCATGACAGGTCTCCACGGTACCGGTTGCCCGAAGCCCGCAATCTAGCAGACTGGGACCCGACGTGGTTCGATGTTGCGCGCGTTCGCGTTGGGAGGCGGTCTGCGACAGTGGCGCGAGGGTGGACCGAGGGAGGCGGCAGCAGCCTGCGTGACGGCGGGGTGACGTCGTCGCCGACTCACCGCACGCGGCTGGCGTCAACGCCGTTCGAGCCACCACAACATAGTGGCGGCGACACCCACGAACACGACAAGCGGAAAAATCGCCGAGAACAGCGGCGGCCAGTCGTTCAGAAGGCCCAGGTTAGTGAAGAGCCGTCCCAGCAGGAAAAAGGAGAGGCCGAGCATGGTGCCGGCAAAGATGCGCGCACCGACACCTCCGGAGCGACGCTGAATATAGGCGAAGGGGAGGGCCAGGATCATCATGACCACCACGGCGACGGGGTAGAACACCTTGTTCCAGAAAGCGATCTCGAAACGCGTGGTCTTCTGCGCGCTGCCGCCGAGGATCCGCATGTTGTCCCACAGGGTGTTGAGCTCGAGCCGTTCGGGCGCCACCTGGTAGACGGTCAGCAGCGACGGCCGCAGAATCGTCACCCATGGCTGGCTGGCGGCCGTCGACACCTGTGTTCTGTCAGCGCCGAGTTGCGTGGTGCGCACGTTGACCAGCTGCCAGTGGCCATCCTCGCCGTACTTGCCAGACTCGGCGACGCGCAATGCACGCAGATTCATCGCCTGGTCGAACTCGTAGATGCGAACGCCCACCAGGGTCATGTCCGAGAGCACGCCGCGGATGTTGACGAACGTTCGGTCCTGCTTGAACCAGAATCCCGAGCGGAACTGCTGCGCGACCACCCGTGGGGCGTCGCTGCGTGCCTGCATGCGCAAGTACTGAGCGAGGCGGTCGGCAGGCGGCGCAACATACTCACCGGCCAGGAAGGTTGCGATGGCAAGCGGGATGCCGATGCGTACTAGCGCCCACGCTACCTGCATGAGTGACGCGCCCGACGCGCGCATCACCGTGTACTCTGAGTTCGCGACCAGCTGCGCCATGGCGAACAACGTCCCGATCAAGGCGGCGACGGGGAAGAGCTCGTACATCCGCGCCGGGAGCTGCAACGCGACGTAGAGCGCGGCGCTGCCGAGGGTATAGCCACCGCGGCCCACGTCGCCCAGCTCGTGGATGAGATCGAAGAACGCGAACAGCGCGACCAGACCGGTGAAGATAAACATCACCGCGGTCAGAACCTCGCGGCCGATGTAGCGGGTGAGCAGCTTCATGCCGACGAGAACGCGCGCTTCAGGCGGGGGACGAGTTGCAGCGTGGCCTGCCGCTGGTGAAAGAGCACGAGGGCGAGGATCGCGGCAATGGCGTGGGGCAGCACTAGCCCCACCCAGAATTCCAGCCGCCCCTGGGCGATGAAGCTCTGCACGATGTTGAGGCAGTTGCTGTAGATCATGTAGACAAGCGCCGCGGCGACCACGTTGAAAGAGCGCCCCACGCGCGGGTTCACGTAGGCGAGCGGCACCGCCAGCAAGGTGAGCACGAGGGCGGCAATGGGCACCGATACGCGCCAGAACAGCTCCGCGCGTTCCGGCGGTCCGCCGGCCGCGAGCAGGATCGGCGTCGGGATCGCCTTGCTCGACGTCGGCAGGCTGCGTTGCTCCGCGGGCTCGATCCTCCGGCCCAGGGACTCGAACTCGACCACTCGGAAATCCGGGGTGCCGGCGGCACCTTCGTAACGGCGGCCGTCTGCAAGCACGATGAAGCGATCGCCATTGACCATCTCCTGCAACGTGCCGGAGGCGGCGACGGTGGTGACGTCGCGGCCTTCGTCGATCGAGTGCAGGAAGACGTTGCGCAGGGTCCCGGTCAGCGGGTTCAGGCTTTCGATGAACACCACCAAGTTCGCGCGCCGGAATTCCTTGAACAGGCCCGGCGCGACCAGCACGAGCTCGTCACGAGTTTCAAGTTGCCGTTCGAACTCGAGCTTGCGCTGCTCCGCCCAGGGCGACAGATAGAGCGACAGGACGGTAATCGCCAGGAGGAAGGGTGCGGCGAATGCCAGGATCGGCGGCAGCCAGGCGGCGGGTCCCTGGCCGGACGTCGCCCAGACCACCATCTCGCTGTCCCGATACCAGCGCGACAGGGTCAGCAGGACGGTGAGGAACAACGTCACCGAGAGCAGGATATTGAAGTAGAACAGGGCGTTGAAGCCCAGGAGGGCGACGACGCCCTCGGGGGCAATGGCGCCCCCCGCAGCCCGCGCCAGCAGGCGTAGCACCAGATTCGTGAACAGGATCGCGAGCAGTACGAGGAACAGGCCCAGCGCCGTCGCAGTGAGCTCGCGGATGAGGCTGCGACGAAAAATCATCGAACGGGGAGAATTTTGACTTTTTTTGCCCTTTTTGCCGATAATGCGTGCCTCGAACCATCAGGGCAACAAAAAGCAACGTCGGGGAGCGTCGAGAGCGATGGAATTTACCATAAAAAGCGGTAGTCCCGAGAAGCAGCGCAGCGCCTGCGTGGTGGTCGGGATATTCGACAACCGCAAGCTCTCGTTGTCGGCAGACCTCGTCGATCGTGCCTCCAACGGGTATATCAGCGAAATCATCCGGCGCGGGGACATGGAGGGGAAGCTCGGCAGCACGCTGCTCCTGCACAACGTTCGTGGCACGCTCGCCGATCGGGTGTTACTGATCGGCCTCGGTAAGGAACGCGATTTTCGCGACAAGGAGTTCCACACCGCGATTCGCGCCTCGGTGAAGTTGCTCAACGAGACGGGTTCGTACGAGGCGGTGCTCTACCTCACCGAGGAAAAGGTGAAACGCCGCGAGGTTGCCTGGCGGGTCGAGCACGCCGTGACGGTGGCGATGGAATCGGTCTATCGCTTCGAGCAGATGAAGAGCACACCGACCGAGGTGCGGCGGCCGTTGCGCAAGCTCACGCTCTCCGTGCCGCAGCGCTCCGATCTTTCGGCGGGCGAGGCGGCGGCGGCGCGGGGCTTGGCGATTTCCCGGGGCATGGAACTCGCCCGCGATCTCGGCAACATGCCGGGGAACCTGTGCACGCCGGCGTATCTCGGCGAGCGCGCCGAGAAGCTCGCCGAGGAGTATCCCGAGCTCAAGGCGACCGTACTCGACCGCGACGCGATCGAAGCGCTCGGCATGGGAGCGTTCCTCGCTGTCAGCAACGGCAGCGACCTGCCGCCGCGCTTCATCGTCCTGGAGTACAACACCACCGCGAAAAAGACCCGGCCTATCGTGCTGGTCGGCAAGGGCATAACCTTCGACACCGGCGGCATCTCATTGAAGCCGGCGGCGGACATGGACTACATGAAGTACGACATGTGCGGCGCGGCCGCTGTGTTCGGCACGTTCCGAGCGATGCTCGAGCTCAAGGCCAAGGTCAACCTGGTCGGACTCATTCCCACCTGCGAGAACATGCCTTCGGGGCGGGCGACCAAGCCGGGTGACATCGTCAAGAGCCTGTCGGGGCAAACGGTGGAGATCCTCAACACCGATGCCGAGGGCCGTCTCATCCTGGCCGATGCCTTGACCTACGCGGAGCGCTTCGAGCCCGAGGCGGTGGTCGACATCGCTACGCTCACCGGCGCGATGGTGATCGCGCTGGGACACGTAGCTGCGGGGGTGTTCAGCAACAACGACGCGCTGGCGCGGGCGTTGATCACCGCGGGCGACGACGCCTACGATCGCGGCTGGCAGATGCCCGTTTGGGATGACTACCAGGAAGGACTCAACAGCAACTTCGCCGATTTCGCCAATATCGCCGGTCGTGCCGGCGGCAGCATTACCGCGGCGTGCTTCCTGTCGCGCTTCACCAAGAAGTATGATTGGGCGCATATCGACATCGCTGGGGTGGCATGGAAGGAAGGCAAGGAAAAGGGTGCCACCGGCCGGCCCGTGCCGATGCTCACCACTTGGCTGCTCGCGCACGTCGCGGGGACATGATCACGGCGCAGCGGAATTCCCGCGTCGTCGATTACCGATGAGTGCGCCCGCCGCGTGACCAGCATCGATTTCTACGCACGCTGCGGTGATCCCTTGCGGGTCGCCGTGCAACTCGTCGCCAAGGCATGGTCTCAGCACGGTTGCGTACGGGTGCTGACTTCCGACGAGCAGATGACCGCGGCGCTGGACCTGCTGCTGTGGCAATGGCCGGCAACGGGCTTCCTGCCGCATTGCCGCCTGGGGAGTCCGCTTGCCGACGAAACGCCCATCCTGGTCGACCATCTCTTGGAGCATCGCGGCTCGGCGGGTGTGCTGGTCAATCTGCAGCCCGCGCCGCCGCCGTTTTTCTCGCGGTTCGAGCGCCTCGCGGAGATCGTGGTCGACGCGCCCGAGGCGATCGCGGCTGGACGCGAGCGCTGGAAGTTCTACAAGGAGCGCGGTTACGAGCTGCGCTCGCACGATCTTGCCGAGCGTGGTTGAAGCGTCCGGTCGCGGCGCGCCGCGACCGCTGCCCCTACCGCTGACGTCGGTGAAAGCGCCTTGTGCCGACCGCTCGTGATCTGCTCGAAGAAGTTGATGCGCTGATGCGCCGCAACCGGGCGGCCGAGGCGACCCGCGCCGCAGGCGGGGACGCCGCCGAGGGTCGCCAGGACGCGTCGACCGATCCGACGGTCACCATCGAGACCGGCGCGGGTGACGGTGGCGATCGGACGTCGCCGGGTTTGCCTTGGGCCGGGAGCGAAGCGGCCACCATTGGAGCCGCTATCCAAACCGATGGCCTCGCCCCCGACGACGATATCCCGTTGCTCACCGACGTGGCAGCCGTGCCGAACAGTGACGTCGATGCTAATACGGCGTGGGCGCCAGGTTCCGCGGTGGTGCCGGTTTCCCCGGATGATGATGTGCCGATGCTCACCGACGCGCTCGACGATCGGGAAGCGGCTGCGATGCTCGTCGTCGCCGAGCGGAGCGTCCCTACCGATACGCTCGTCGCAGTCCCGCCGCCGCACGCATTGGATGACGAGGCAGCGCCGGGCGAAGCAGCGCTGGACGACGAAGCAGCACTGGACGACGAAGCTGCCCTGGCCGATCAATCCCCGCGCGCCTTCGATGCCAGCACCGAGCCGGTGCCGGGCTTGGTCGATGCCGGCGCACCGTCGTTGTCAGGTGAGCCGGAGATCGAGCTGATCGACATGCACGCGGCGATCGCGCGTGCCGATGCCGCCGCTGCCGTTAACGAGTCGGCTTCCACCGAGATCGCGATCGATGCGCCGGTCATCGTCGGGTCGATTGTGAACGACGCTGCAGTCGACGCTGCAATGGATCCTTCAAACGATGGTGCAACCGACGCTTCCAACGATGCTGCAATCGACCCTTCGAAGAACGCTTCAGTCGATTCCGTCATCGCCGCTACGCCGGACGCGGTTGCCACAGCGCCGAGCGTATTCATTTCGTCTGCTGACGACAGCGCCGGTGGCGGCGATCACGCCCGCACCGCGCGCGTCGAAATGCCCGCCGATGGCGATGATGACGCCGGCACTCCAGGCCCCCGCGAAAGCTCGCGGGAGCCGGTCGTGCCAGACCTTGCCGACCATACGGCGGCGATCGCGGAGGTGCTGCCCGAGGGGGGAAAACCGACGATCCAGTCGCGCCTCCCGCAAGACGATCCGCGCTGGGACTCGATTGCGGAAGATGTTCGGATGCAGGTCCTGCAGCGCATCGATATCTTCACCGAAACCGGATTGCAGGACGAGATGCGCCATCACCTGCAGCCGATCGTCGACCGCGCAAGCGCCGAGCTCGTCGCTACCATCAATCGCGAGTTGGGGCAGGTTCTTCGTGCCTACGTCGCCGAGGCGATCGAGCGTGAGATCGACAAATGGCGGCGTGATCACTGACGCTCGCTGATCCGCGCAGGCGCCGCCTACCGCGGCGCCCGCCACCGAGCCCGCGTGCCGCCGACCGCGGGGGGGACAGTGCCAGCCGCTATAATTCGCGGTTTCCCCGCAGCAGGCTCGCGCATCGATGGAACTCGCCAAAAGCTTCGACCCCCGCTCGATCGAGCAGAAATGGTATCCATGGTGGGAGTCGCGCGGGCTCTTCAAGCCCTCCATGGTGCCGTCTGCGCCGCTCTTTTGCATCCAGCTGCCGCCGCCGAACGTGACTGGCACGCTGCACATGGGCCACGCATTCCAGCACACCCTCATGGACATCCTCATCCGCTATCACCGGATGAAGCAGGACAACACTCTCTGGCAACTCGGCACCGATCATGCCGGCATCGCGACGCAGATGATCGTCGAAAACCAGCTTAAAGCCGCCGGTACCTCGCGCCATGATCTCGGCCGCGAAGGGTTTGTGGAGCGCGTGTGGGCGTGGAAGGAGGAGTCGGGCTCGACGATCACACGTCAGATGCGACGCATGGGGACGTCCGGCGATTGGTCGCGCGAACGCTTCACGATGGATCTCGGCCTTTCCGCGGCGGTCCTCGAAACGTTCGTGCGGCTCCACGAGGACGGCCTCGTCTACCGCGGCAAGCGGCTGGTGAACTGGGATCCGGTGCTCGGCACCGCGGTGTCCGACCTCGAGGTCGAGAGCGAGGAGGAAACCGGCAAGCTGTGGGAGATTCGCTACCCGCTCGCCGATGGCTCGGGACACCTGACTGTGGCCACGACGCGGCCCGAGACCATGCTGGGCGACGTCGCGGTGGCCGTGAATCCGGACGACGAGCGCTACGCGCGCTTGGTCGGGACGAAGGTGGAACTGCCGCTCACCGGTCGCACCATCCCGGTGATTGCCGACGCATACGTCGACAAGGCGTTCGGCACCGGGTGCGTGAAGATTACGCCCGCCCACGACTTCAACGACTACGACATCGGCCAGCGGCACGGCCTGCCTCAGATCACCATCCTCGCCCTCGACGCGACGATCAACGACAACGCCCCCGAGCGCTACCGCGGCCTCGATCGCTACGTCGCTCGTAAGCGGATCCTCGAAGACCTCGCCGCCGCGGGTCTGCTCGAAGGCGAGAAAGCGCATCGGATGGTCGTGCCGCGCTGCGGCCGCTCCAACGCCGTGGTCGAGCCGATGCTGACCGACCAGTGGTTCGTCGCCATGACCAAGCCGGCGCCGGCCAGTCATCCGTATTTCCCCGGCCGTTCGATCCAGGAGCTCTGCCTCGCAGCGGTCAACGCGAGCCTCCCTGACCCCGACACCGGGTTGCCGGCGTCCGTCCGCTTCGTGCCGGACCATTGGGTATCGACCTACAACCACTGGCTGGAGACCGTGCACGACTGGTGCATCTCGCGCCAGCTGTGGTGGGGACACCGCATTCCCGCGTGGTACGACGCGGAGGGCAACGTGTACGTCGCCCGCACGGTGGAGGAAGCGGCCGCGAAGGCGGGCAAGCCCCCCTACGAGCTCCGCCAGGACGAGGACGTGCTCGACACGTGGTTCTCGTCGGCACTGTGGTGTCATTCCACTCTGGGCTGGCCCGCCGACACGCCGGAGCTGCGTACCTTCCTGCCGAGCTCGGTGCTGGTCACCGGCTTCGACATCATCTTCTTCTGGGTCGTGCGCATGATCGTGATGACGACCTACTTCACCGGCAAAGTGCCGTTTCGCGACGTGTACATCAACGCGATCGTGCGCGACGAGGAAGGCCAGAAAATGTCGAAGTCGAAGGGCAACGTGCTCGACCCTCTCGACCTCATCGACGGCACCGACGTCGAGAGCCTGGTGCAGAAGCGTACCTACGGTCTCATGCTGGAAAAGCAGCGCACCTCCATCGAGAAGCGCACGCGCAAGCAGTTTCCAGACGGCATCCCGGCCTTCGGCGCCGACGCGGTGCGCTTCACCTTCGCGAGCCTCGCCACGTTTGGCCGCACCTTGAACTTCGATCTCAACCGCTGCGAGGGTTACCGCAACTTCTGCAACAAGCTGTGGAACGCGACCCGGTTCGTGCTGATGAACGTCGAGGGCAAGGACGTCGGTCTCGATGCGAGCTTGGCGGTGGAGCTTTCAGTGGCCGACGCCTGGATCATCGGCGAGCTGCAGGATGCCGAAGCCGAGATCCGTGCCCAGCTCGACGCCTACCGGTTCGACCTCGCCGCGAAGGCGCTGTACGAATTCGTATGGGATAAGTATTGCGACTGGTACGTCGAGCTCGCCAAGGTTGACCTCGCAAACGGCGACGAGGCGCAGCAGCGCAGCACCCGGCGCACCCTCGTGCGGGTGCTGGAAGCGACGTTGCGCCTCGCCCACCCCTTCATTCCGTTCATCACCGAGGAGCTTTGGCAGGTCGTGCGACCACTTGCCGGCCAGTCAGGCGAGTCCATATCGGTGGCACGCTATCCGACACCGGACGATACCAAGCGTGCGCCGGAGGCCCGCGCTCGGATCGCGGTCATGCAGGAGCTGGTCAATGCCTGCCGTTCGCTGCGCGCGGAGATGAATCTCTCGCCGGCGCGACGCGTCCCACTCAAGGTCGCCGGTGACTGGCGACGCCAGGGCGTGGATGGCATCGCCGGCTACCTGCAGGCCTTGGGCAAGCTCTCGGCCGTCGAGCTCGTCGCCGAATTGCCCGGATCCGATGCGCCGGTGCAGGTGGTCGGCGAGTTGCGCATCCAGCTCGAGGTGCCGGTCGACCGCGACGCTGAGCGGGCGCGGATCGGCAAGGAGTTGGTGCAGGTCACGGGCGAGATTGGCAAGGCGCGCGCCAAGCTCGACAATCCGAGCTTCGTCGCTCGTGCCCCCGCCGCCGTCGTCGAGCAGGAAAAGACCCGGCTCGCCGCGCTCGAATCGACGCGAGAGAAGCTCGAGGAGCAGGCGGCACGGCTTGCGGCGTGATGCAGCCGGCCGGTCGGTGCGCGGGCGGCCGATGAATGCCGCCGCGGTGGCGCGGTAGTCCGCCACGTGTCCGCGCGCACCGTCTCGCTGCGGGTGTTCAGCAGGTTCTTCAGGGCGTTGCGGCATCGCAACTATCGCCTATTCTTCCTCGGCCAGAGCTTGTCGAACATCGGAACCTGGTTGCAGCAGGTGGCGATGGGCTGGCTCACCTACCGGGTCACCGACTCGGCATTCCTACTCGGTTTGGTGGCCTTCTGCACCAACATTGGCATCCTCGTCCTGAGCCCCTTCGCCGGCGTTCTCGCCGATCGGGTCAATCGCCGCCGGGCGCTGTTCTTCACCCAGACCGCCATGCTGCTTCAGGCCGTCGTGCTGACCGTCGTCGTGGCATTCGGTCATGTCGAGGTCTGGCATCTCGTCGGTCTTGCGCTCTGGCTCGGCATCGCCTGGGCGTTCGACGTACCGCTGCGACAGTCGATGTACCTGCACCTCGTACCGGATCGCGCCGACCTGCCCAACGCCATTGCCCTCAACTCCCTCACCGTGAACGCGGCGCGGGTGATCGGCCCGGCCCTCGCGGGTATCCTGATCGCGCTGGTCGGTGAGGCATGGTGCTTCGGCATCAACGCACTCACCTATCTCGTCGTCATCGCGGCGGTCGCACGACTGGACTGGCAGCAGCCGCCCGCAGGCGTGCAGGCGGGCTGGTGGACGAGCTGGGTGGAGGGTGCGCGCTACACCTTCGGGTTCGAACCGGTGCGGGTGCTGCTGGTGCTGCTCGCGATCGTGGCCTGGACCATCGCGCCCTATTCGTCGCTGATGCCGATCTATGCCCGCGACGTGTATGGTGCCGGCCCCGGGACACTGGGACTGCTGCTGTCGTCGGCCGGCGCCGGCGCGCTGTCCTCGATGCTCTACCTTGCCGGGCGATCGAGCGTGCGTGGCCTCGGCCGGGTGATCGGCGTGGGCGCGCTGGTGGCGTCACTCGCCTTGGTCGGCTTTGCCTACCTGCGGTTCCTGCCGCTCGCAATGCTGCTGCTGGCCTGCGTCGGTGGCGGGATGATCCTCGCCGCCGCCTCGAGCAACGTAATCCTGCAAACGGTGACGGAGGACCGCTTGCGCGGCCGGGTCGCGAGCTTCTACACCCTGGCTTTCCTCGGGGTGGCGCCACTGGGAAACGTCGCTGCCGGCGCGCTTGCCCAGACGGTGGGGGCTCCGCTTACCTTCCTGATCAACGGCACCGTCTGCGTGCTGGCGG
>JBDSND010000093.1:0-13551 GCA_039915505.1 Casimicrobiaceae bacterium | reverse complement strand
TTCGGCCTGGGCAAGGTGCGCGCCATCGGCATCCTCGAAGAACAACACCTGGTGGCCATCGCGTTCGACCCGGATGACCCGGTTGCTGACGATGCTGGTGATCCAGATGCCGCCCTCGGCATCGAAGGTGAGTCCGTCCGGAAACGTGCCGGCGCCAAACTCGGCGACGACTTCCTTGTTCCCGAGGGCCCCATCGCTATGGAGCGCAAAGCGCGAGAGCCGGCGGGCGAATGTTTCGTTGACGTAGAGCCAGTGACCGTCGGGCGAAACAAGGGCTTCGTTCGTATACCCGAGGCCGTCGGCGACGATCCGCGCGCCGCGGGCGTCGACGACCACGACGAACCCGTCGGCGACGTCGGGCCGCGAAGCGCGCACGCGAGGCACGTGGCGGGTACTGACTGTGATCCACACCCGTCCCGCAGTATCTTCGGCCACGAAATTGGTGGGCGGCAACGGGGTACCGTCGACGGCATCGAGGAAGGTCATCACCCGGCCCGCGCGATCCAGCGCGAACACACCACCCGCGTCGTCGCCGAGATGGGTGACCAGAAAGGAGCCGTCCCGACGCAGCGCGATGCCGTTAGGCTTGAGGGGTCCGCCGTCGGGAAGGGAACCGGCGTACAGCCGCGACGAGCCGTCCCCATGCAGACAGACGACGCCACCGCGCCAATCGGCCGTGTAGATCTCGCCGGCGCGCGTTGCGAGCACGCATTCGGGACGCACCAGACCCTCGCCCACGAACGTTAGCGCATCCAGCCCGAGCACCGGTGATGCCTCAAGCGTTGCCAACCGCCCTCCTCCTCCAGGCGCTCTCATCCCACTCCGAGCGCTACTCGCCCGCCAAGTCTCGACTCACCAGCGCGCACCTGGGCGCATGCGTGTTCGTGTTCGTTTGCGTATACGTTAAAGCGGCAATTGGGTCCTGTCAAGGCCGGCCAGGCCAGGCCGGCCAGTCCGGGGCGTGTCCTAAATTAAGACACTAGCCACGCCGGCCATGAATTCCTGCAATTCGGCGCTGGGGTTACTGAGGTCGGCGTCGGGCGAGCCAGTCCAAAGGTAACGGAATTCTCTTGGACCGCTGCCGAGGGGCCAATTGCACGGCGGGGCGGAGCGGGGCGAGCCGATGCGGCCGACCCGGGATTGTAATGGGGTGCGACGTGCTGCGACAAAGTGGCAGGCGCGGTGCGCGCCTGCCAACATCGCTTAGTTGCGGTACTTGTCGCGCAGCGCCTTGACTTTGTCATGGTTGGCGATCACGCCTTGGTATTGGCGCTCGACGACCGTCCGCGCCTGGGGCGTAAGGTCGTGCTCGAGTGCCTTCTTGTACTGCGCCTTGGCATAGTCCTCGCCACGCTCGACCTCCTCCAGCACGGCGTGATCGTCGCGGTGGGTGACGGCGTCCCTGACGCTGATCCAGCCGCGATGAAGCGCGGCCTTGACCGATCCCGACTTCTCGGGATCGCCGCCCATCTCGCGGACCAGCCCTTGCAGCTCGCGGGCGCCTTCGGCACACCGACCGGCGCATTGATTGAACAGTGTGGTGAGCTCGGCCGCTTTCGCTTCGCGCGCGGCCTTCTGGAACCCCTGCTCGCCGTCCTTGGACGTCTCGATGAGCTCGTTGAGGGTCGATTCGATTTTGTCGTTCAGCATTTTGTCGTTCATGGCTGCCTCCGGGAAAAGCATTCAGCTTAGCCCGGCAGGACCGCTCGCGAAGTCGGCGCGGACCCCGCCGACGTGTAGGACCCGCTGACATCGCGACCGACGGTAAGCCACACAGAAAACCCCGCAATATCTACCGACGGCCCCCGGCTCAGGCCTTCAGGCGGTATCCGGTGCGAAAGATCCACGCCACGACCGCGACGAAGGTCGCGAGGAACGCTAGGGTCATCATCAGGCTGATCTCGACGTTGACGTCGCCCTCGCCATAGAAGCTCCAGCGGAAGCCGCTCACGAGGTAAACCACCGGGTTGAGCAACGTAATCGTCTGCCAGAGCGGTGGCAGCATGCTGATCGAGTAGAACGTGCCGCCCAGGAACGCGAGCGGAGTGAGGATGAGGAGCGGCACGAGCTGCAGCTTCTCGAAACCATCCGCCCAGATGCCGATGATGAAGCCGAGCAGGCTGAACGTGACCGCGGTCAACATCAGAAACAGCACCATGAACACCGGATGCTCGATACGCAGCGGTACGAACAACGCTGCTGTTCCCAGGATGATAAGTCCGAGGAGAATCGACTTGGTGGCGGCCGCACCGACATAGCTGATCACGATCTCCAGGTACGACACCGGCGCCGACAGGAGCTCGTAGATCGTTCCGGAAAACCGGGGGAAATAGATGCCGAACGAGGCGTTGGATACGCTCTGGGTGAGCAGCGACAGCATGATCAACCCGGGAACGATGAAGGCCCCGTAGCTGATGCCGTCGACCTCCGGGATCCGCGAGCCGATGGCTGATCCGAAGACCACGAAGTACAGGGAGGTCGACAGCACCGGCGAAATGATGCTTTGCATCAGGGTGCGGCGAGTGCGCGCCATCTCGAAGCCGTAGATCGCGGCGATCGCATGCGTGTTCATCGGCCATCCTCGAGCAGGCTCACGAAGATGTCCTCGAGCGAGCTTTGCGTGGTCCGCAAGTCCTTGAAGGCGATCCCGGCGGCATTGAGATCGCGCAGCAGCGCCGCGATGTCAGCCTGCTCGTCCTGCGCCTTGGTGTCGTAGGTGTACACCAGCTCCGCTCCATCGGCAGCGAGTTCCAGGCGATAGGGCACCAGGTCCGACGGCACGGCCGTGAGCGGCGCCGCCAGCTGCAGCGTCAGCTGCTTCCGGCCGAGCTTGCGCATCAGCTCGACCTTGTCCTCGACCAGGATGATCGAACCCTTGCGGATCACGCCGACCCGATCCGCCATCTCTTCCGCCTCGTCGATGTAATGCGTCGTCAGGATGATAGTCACGCCAGATTCACGCAGGCCGCGCACCAGGTTCCACATGTCGCCGCGCAGCGTAACGTCGACGCCGGCGGTCGGCTCGTCGAGGAACAGGATCTCCGGCTCGTGCGAGAGTGCCTTGGCGATAAGCAGGCGGCGCTTCATGCCACCCGAGAGGGTCATGACCTTGCTGCCCTTCTTGTCCCACAGCGACAGGTCGCGCAGCACCTTTTCGATGTGGGCGGGGTTCGCCGGCTTGCCGAACAAGCCCCGGCTGAAGGAAACGGTGTTCCACACCGACTCGAATGCGTCGGTGGTGAGCTCCTGAGGTACGAGCCCGATCAGCGCACGCGCGGCGCGGTAGTCGGCGATGATGTCGTGACCCGCGACGGTCACCTGGCCGGCAGTGGCCCGGACGATGCCGCATATGATGCTGATAAGCGTGGTCTTGCCCGCCCCGTTCGGACCGAGCAGGGCAAAGATCTCGCCTTGGCGGATCGTCAGGTTGACATCAGTCAACGCCTGGAAGCCGGTGGCGTAGGCTTTGGAAACGTTTGCGACGTCGACGATCGGCTGCACGGGCGTGACGATAACATGCGTCCTGGCGGCGTCGCGCGGCGGTGCCGGGCGCCCCGGTACGGCGCGTGCTGCAAGTCCCAACGATCCACCTGGCAAAGGAATCACGTCATGCGCTACGAGCTTTACTACTGGCCGTCGATTCAGGGTCGCGGTGAATTTGTGCGCCTCGCGCTCGAGGAAGGGGGCGTCGACTACCTCGACGTCGCCCGCACCGATGACGGCCAAGCGCGGATGCTGGCGCTCCTCGAGGGTGAGCTCGTTCATCCGCCCTTCGCACCGCCGTTCCTCCGGGCCGGCAAGCGCCTGATCGGGCAGACCGCGAACATCCTGCTTTTCATCGGCAAGCGACATGGTCTGGCCCCCAAGGGCCGGACCGCCCGGTTGTGGACCCACCAGCTGCAGCTCACGCTCGCCGACCTCGTGGGCGAGGCGCACGATGCGCATCATCCGCTGGGACCCGGCCTCTACTACGACGACCAGCGCAGCGAAGCGAAGCGTCGCGCCGCCGATTTCACCAAGACCAGGATCCCGAAGTACTTGCAATACTTCGAGCGCGTGCTGGCGAGCAATGCCTCCGGGCCGTCGTGGCTGGTCGGCGCCAAGCTGTCGTATGCCGACCTGTCGCTGTACCAGGTCGTGGCCGGCCTGCACTATGCATTTCCAAACGCCATGAAGGCGACGGCCTCGCGCTTTCCACACGTCATGGCGCTGCACGCGCAAGTGGCGGCAAGGCCACGGATTGCAGCCTATCTCGTCTCCGAGCGGCGACTGCCGTTCAATGATCAAGGTATCTTCCGTCACTATCGGGCGCTCGATCCCGCCCCGCGCAAGACGCGTCCGCCGAGCTAGAACCAGGCTCCCTCCGCCGTGCGTTGATCGTGCCGCGGGGCCCTTTGCACGCCTGTACGAAAATCCGCGGCAGATGGGGCCACGCCCTGGCGCTATCATCGCCGGAACACCAACCTTGCTTAATGTCCAGGCGCGCGCCGCGTCGCGGTGTGGTATTGCTCCTGGTTGCGTGACGACACCCTCAGACCCAACGCTGCCATGAATCCGACCCATCAGTTGCAGGCCCGGCTCGACGCCCTGGGGGGGCGTGTCCTGTCGACGCTGCGGCGCGGCATCGAGAAGGAAAGTCTGAGGGTCCGGCCGGACGGCATGCTGGCTACCACCCCGCACGCGCGAGCCTTAGGATCGGCGCTGACGCATCCGCACATCACCACCGACTTCAGCGAGTCGCAGCTCGAACTCATTACCGGCGTACACGATTCGGTCGCGAGCTGCCTCGGCGAGCTCGAATTGATCCACCAGGTCGTCTACCGGCAAATCGGCGACGAGGTGATGTGGTGCGGAAGTATGCCCTGCTATCTTCCGAGCGAAGATGCGATTCCGATCGCGCAGTTCGGCAACTCCAATCTGGGGCGTGCCAAGACCGTCTACCGCATCGGCCTCTCGCATCGCTATGGTCGCCGCATGCAGCTGATCTCCGGGCTGCATTACAACTTCTCGCTTGCCGAGGAAAGCTGGCCGATGGCGGGCTTCGGGGAGGCCAATGAAGCTTACTTTTCCCTGATCCGCAACTTCCGGCGGCATGGATGGCTGCTGTTGTATCTGTTCGGCGCTTCGCCGGCCGTTTGCTCGAGTTTTGTCGAAGGACGCGAGCACACGTTGCAAGAACTCGCGGCCGGCACGCTCTATCTGCCCCATGCCACGTCGCTACGGATGGGTCGGCTCGGCTACCTCAGTGCGACCCAGGACGCACTGGCGGTAAGTTACAACGATCTCGCAAGTTATGCGGCATCGCTTGAAGACGCGTTGGTCACGCCCTATCCCGCCTATGAAACCATCGGCATCCGCGAAGGCGACGAGTATCGCCAACTCGCCACTACCCTTCTGCAGATTGAGAACGAGTTCTACAGCACCATCCGGCCGAAGCGCGTCGGTCGATCCGGCGAGCGGCCGTTGCGCTCCCTGCGCACATACGGGGTGCAATACATCGAGGTACGGGCGATGGATCTGGATCCGTTCTCAGCCATCGGCATCACCGCGCGGACCGCGCGGTTCCTGGACATCTTTCTCCTGCACTGTTTGCTCTGCGAGAGCCCGCCCGACAGCCCGCAGGAGATTGCGGCGATCGGCCGCAACAAGCAGCGCGTCGCGGCGAGCGGTCGCGCGCCGGGACTCACCCTGGAACGTGACGAAGCGCAGGTCGAGTTGCGGGAATGGGCGCGGCAACTCCTCGCCGAATGCGCGCCCGTGGCGACGGCGCTCGACAGGGCCCAGGGCGGAACCGGCTATCGCGAAGCCCTCGCGGGCGTGATGGCAACGGCGGCGGATCCTGACACCCTGCCATCGGCGCGGATGCTGCGGGAGATCCAGGAGCAGCATCGCGGCTCGTACTTCAACTACATTCTCGACCAATCGCGGCGCCATCGCAGCACCTTGCTGGCCGTGCCCCTTTCTCCAGGATTGGAATCTCGCTTCCGGGACCTTGCGCGCGATTCGCTCGCCGAGCAGCAGACGATCGAAGGGCGCAACGAGCTATCCTTCGAAACCTACCGCCAGCAATACCTCGCACCCGAATCGCTCCGCGTGGAGTGAGCGTGCACGTCCTGCTGCCCGCGTTGGCAGCTGCCCGCGTTCGCACACGGTTGCAATGGAGCGGGCTGCTTGCCGCGAAAAGAGCGGCGCGCATCGGGCGCGACGGGGCCCGGTTCCGCGCCGAACGGGCGTCGTTCGGCGCAGAGGCCCAAATCGCGAGCCAGCGCCGCGCCGCTTGATTGCAGTCACGACCACAATCCAGTCAGCGATGCGCGGGAGTCCGTCTCGCTAGGTGTTGCGGCTGTTGGCGAGCTTGCCCAGCACAATCGCCAACGCCGCACCGCCCAAACCCTTCACGAGTTGCGGATGCTCGGCGTAGAACTGACCCAGACGATCGGCGATGCCGGGGTCAGCACGCTCAGCATGATCGGTGATTTCCCGGGCCTGCTCGGGCGTGACCTTTGCGGCTTGTTCTGGCGAAAGGCTGGGGGCACTGCCCGATGTGCCGAGTCCGCCCGCGTGGCGCAGAAGATTACCCAAGGCGCCCCCGGCGACTCCCGAGAGGAGGCCGGGACCGATCGACGCCAGGATCTGGTTGAGCACGCCCGCACGCTGCTGCGGGTCGGACCGCTCGAAGAGATGGCCCACCATTTCACTGATGGGGGGTGTCTGGTCGGAACGAAAGGCATCTGCAACCCCCGGGGATAAAGCCGACGGCGACAGCTCCCGTGCCACGGTTTCGAAGTCGTTATTCGTGTCGCGATTCGTTGCGGCCGAGGAACCGGCATAGTGTTCGAGAACGCTTCTGAGATCCATGGGAGCCTCCGCGGTAGAAAGTGCTGTTGTAATACCAAAGCCGGTTCCCGACGATCCGGCGTTGGCGGATTCCGTCGTAGGACAGACACTCGACGCGCGATCTCGGGCTTGCCCGCGGATTCTGACAGGCAACGATGGCTCCGCCCTTGACGAGATAACGAGTTCCATCGACAGGCGTGGTACGGTGTCAAATCGCATGCGCGACGCGCCCGTGCCATGCCATGCCGGACCGTCGCTTTGCGAGCATGCCCCCGGATTGGCGGATGTTTCGAAGATCTGTGGGCGTAATCCGCCCACTCCCGAGAACGCTACTCGCCAGTGCCAAATCCCCTTTGCCGACCAGCGTATCCGGATTACCGGCACTGCGAAGCGAGCCAGAGCGGTTTGCCCGCGCATTTCCGGTGAAGCGGATGCGGCATTGATGGGGGCCGCTGCCATCGGTGTCAGCGTGATGCTGTTCGCGATCGTGCTAGGCATGCTGGGATGGTTCGCTACGACCCGCGAGTCCGATGTGCGGCACGCCTGGCGGAGGTTTCTCGGTTGGCCGGGAATCGACTGGTTGCGCCGCCGCTACCCCGCGGGCGTGGCCTTTCTCGAAGCCCGTCTTTCGCCCACGGGCTACTTCGGCATCAATCTGACCTTGGGCGCCCTGGTGGTGATCGGCGCGGGCTGGATCTTTGGTGGCATTGCCGAAGATGTCGTGACGGGAGATCCCCTGACGAAGGTGGATAACCGCATCGCGGCGTGGTTCCACGCGCAGGCAGTCCCACCGCTGACCAGGGCGATGCTGCTGCTCACTGAGTTGGGTGGACTCTGGGGTATTGCGATCGCCACCGGAGCGTTGGCGCTTCACCTTGCATGGCGGCGCCAATGGCACTGGCTGGGTGCGCAGCTTGTGGCCGTGCCGGGCGGAATGCTCGTCAATGTGCTGAGCAAGTATGCCTTCGCGCGGGCACGCCCGAGCTTCGTCGACCCGCTGTTGACCCTGACCACGTACAGCTTCCCGAGCGGTCACGTGGCGGCGTCGACGCTGTTCTACGGTTTCCTGGCCGCCTACCTCGTCGCTCGCGTTCCGGCCTGGGGCTGGCGCGTGCTATTCGTGCTGTCTTCTTCGTTTATCGTTGCCCTGGTGGGACTGACGCGGGTTTACTTGGGCGTCCATTTCCTAAGCGACGTGCTGGCGGCGTTCGCCCTGGGCACGGCCTGGCTCGCGATGGTCTTGACGACATTCCATACCTTTCGCGCCCAGCAGAGTTCACGCGAGGGCGACCTCCAAGCCCGATCGCACAGCGCGCGACGGCATTGACACCCGTCCTCGCCGATGCGCGACGCCGGCAACTCCAGCGTGGACCCTCGCGACGCCGGCAACTCCCTCGTGGACCGTCGGATTTGGGCCCCCCATTGGATTGGAGAGCTCGGCGCGCTGGGCTCGACGGCAGCGTTGCTGGTGTACCTGGTGATCGTCGTGCTGTCCGCGGAGGCATTCGTAGGCATTAAGATGCGGCTGGCGGGTCGCCCTGTTCGTCGGCGCAATGCTGGCGGTCATCGGCGGGCTCGCCTTCTTCCTGCGGGAGGTGCATCTCGTCACCCACACCATCAGCGTCAATCCGTCGATCTTCGACTGAGCTCGGCGGGAGATGGGGTCGCGTGCCGCCGGAGCATGACGCGTCGGCAATGTTTACAGTAGCGGCGACGGCAAAACGACAACCGTTTGAATCCGTGCCACTTTTGACGCGGGTATGGAAACTGCTATCCAGTGTCCGACCCGATGAAGACCTCAATCTACGAAGGCGCTCGACGCTTTTCCTCCGACATCCATCATCCCGAGGAAGGGCATCGGGATCACGCCTCCGCCGTTCGGTCGCCCCTGCCCGATTACGTTCGACGGGCACGGCCAGTCCTCGAGCTCTTGCCGAGAACCCGCACCTGGTTGGAATCACTCCCGCCGAGCGTGCATCCTCGCGCCCTCGCCCTGCAGTTTCCGCGCATCGCCAATGCACTTTGCGCAAGCTGGAGCGATGTGACGGGACTGCGGCATTACATGACCGAGCTTTTCACCGATCGCCGTGGCGGCCGCGCGGGCTTTCCGCCAGCGGTCAACCGCGAGTTGCTCGCGCTCTGGAAGTTTCACATGGCATTGCCACGCGACTGATCCGTCGCGCACGATTTCCGTGCCGAGTCGCTTCGGGTGGATTGCATCCGAGGCGATCCACCCCGAGTCGCGTCGGCTCCCGATAATCGGGTGGGACCTCGGTGAGGCGCTGAGTCTCGCTGGGCACGGTCTGCCGACGACGGGGCGTTCACGATGCGGCGTGCGACACGCGGTAGTCCCGCTCCTACGCACCCCAGAACGCAGCAACCACGCCAATGGTCGTGATGCCGTGTTCACCTGGCGGGTCGCTTCTGATAAGGTTGTCGCGCAAGGACAGGAAGCTGCTATGGCCAACCGGAAGCCGGGTTCGAAGGATGACCGCCTCGACCAGATCGTCGTGGCTGCGCGGCGTGCCGGCGACGAACGCGCCCGCGGCTATCGGGAGCAGGCACTCAAGATCTATCCGTGGGTCTGCGGGCGGTGCGGCCGGGAGTTCACGCGTCCGAATCTGCAGCTTCTGGAGGTCCACCACCGCGACCAGAACCACCACAACAACCCGCCTGACGGCAGCAACTGGGAGCTGCTGTGCACGTACTGCCACGAGAACGAGCACCAGCGGTTCATGACCGAGCATGGCCGCGACCCCGAGGCACCCAACCCGGCTGGCCCCGCACCGGCCACGCATCAACCCTTTGCGGCACTGAAGGACCTACTCAAGCCGAAGGGGTGAGAGCGTACGGGGAGACCGTGAGCCGTATGCGGCGCTCCGATACCCAGTTTCCTAACCGAGCACTGCCGGCCAGAATGATAAAGGTCAACCGGGCACTGACCGCGCACGGTCGCGTACCAAGCAAGGTGGACTGGGACAACATAACCCGGCCGCGGGAAACAAGAGCACCGACACGACGATCCTGTGCGGCATCGGCTACCCGTGGTAAATCGTGCGGCCTCAGGTATCCTTAGAGCGATCCGATCAGCGCCGCTGGCGGTATCGAACCGGCAACGCCTGAGGAGGCGCGATGCGATTGCGCGCTTCAGTATTGGCGACGCCTCAACCTCCAGTCACTGCGAGGCGGACCATCGCTTAAGCTGTTGATCGCCGTATGGCGCGGTATGCGGCGATCGTCGTGCAGCCTACTGCCCAGGCGAGGCGCCGCCCGACGCCATCAACCGCCGGAGGCCGCCATCGCCTTTGCGCGCGCCAGGCTTTTCACCGGATCGACCAAGGTGCGCCGCCCGTCGGCCGTCTTATCCGCGTGGTCGCGGATGAGCGCGATCACCTGCCCGGGCTTGAGCTTCGGATTGACGGCAAGGATCTTCGCTGCCAGGTTCACCACCTGCGGCGAAGCCATCGAAGTTCCCGACTCCGCGAGTTTCTCGCCCCCCGGGATTACGCTTTCCACCTGGTAACCGTTCGCGTGCACCTGCACCGTCGGTCCGTAGCTCGTGAACGATGCCTCGTCGCCCGCCTTGTCGACGGCGCCGACCGTCATCAGGTTCGGCAGGACGATGCCGGCCGGGATGAATTCCGCGAACGAGGCGTCCTCGTTGCTATTGCCCGCAGCCGTGACGAACAGGATGTCCGGGGCGCTGGCGAATGCGCGGGTGAGGGCATCCTTCTGGATTTCGAAGTACTCGCGCGCGATGGCCTTGCGCTCGGCCGGCGTCTTGCCGATGTTGCAGAGTTCGAGGCCGTTTTCGGTGTCCTTCACACTGCCGCCCCAGCTCATGTTGACGACGCGCACGCCGTTCTTCTTGAAGAAGTCGACGTAGGATTGCGCGTTGCGGGCGTCCTTCAGGGTCAGCTCGCGACTGGGGCACGGATCGGGAATCAGGTGCCAGTCGAATTCGATGCGCCCAACCACCATGCGCGCATACGGATTGCCCGCGACGACGATTCCGGCAACGTGGGTGCCATGCATCCAGTTGCTCACGAGGCGGATGTCCTCCACGAACGCTTTGTACGCGTCGGGCTTCAGGTCCGAAATGTAGGCCTTGATTGCGCTGGCCTCGGGACTGTCGATGTTTGACTGCAGATCGGAAAAGCCCCTGAGCTGCTTCTTGAGTACCGGCAGCTTGGTCTTCAGTCCGTCCGGGATCGGCTGGAGATCACCGCGCGCCGGCGCGGCGAATCGGTCGAACGCGATCACCGGCGTGCGGCCGTCGACGCGCGCCAGGTTGCCGGGAAAGAGCTTGGTATCGACGCCGCTGTCCCATACCGCCACCGTAACGGGTGCGTAATTCCCGCCCCTGGGCAGGGTGACGCCGCGTGCCTGCCAGATGTCCGGCTTGTCCACCGCGTGCGCGGCCAGGTAGCCGCTCCAGCCCGCGACCAGCACCGGCTTCAGCGGCACGAGGAACCGCGCCGCATACTTGATCCGGACGAGGGAGGGCGCCAGGTCCGACGACAGCGAGCCGTTCTTGTCGACGCTCGGCTGCAGCACCTCGCGCACGTAACCGATGAGCCGCCCTTCCCCGAGCAATTCCGCGCTGGCCTTGGCTTCCTTGGCCTCGTTAGCGATTACCTCATACGGCATGGCGGCGAGCGCAGTCTCGATCGACTTCCGTGCCGCGGCCTGATAGGTCTCCGACCCCGGAGGCGCGCCCGTCCGCATGCCGGCCACCACAGACCGCGCGCTGGTCCCGGATAGCAGCTTGTCGGCCGGCTTCTCCTCCAAGGCTTTAATCTCTTCCAGGCGCGCCAGCGCCGCCGCATGGTTGCCCTCAAGGAGGTCGAGTTGCGCGAGCTCGCCCAGGATCTGTCGCTGGGTTGCCCGGTCCTCGATGTCGTATTGCGCGAGCACGCTTTCGAGGTCCCGCCGCACCTGTACCGCGAACGGCTTGAACTTGTCATCGTCACGGATCATGTCCTCCACCCGACCGCCCAGCTGGTAGCTGAACCGGGGCAGGTCCGCAGCCTTGTCGATGCGCTTCTTGGTCTGGCCAGTTGCGCCACCCGCAAGCAGGAGTGCGAGGAGTAGCACGAAGATTCTGGAGAGCATGGAAGAGTCCTTGCGGGGATGCGGGGAGGTTGGTTCCGTGGTCGCCGGTAATGTCAGCGGCCGGCGGTTAAGCGAGACTTACTAAGGATAGCGCCAAGGGGGTGCAAGGAGTGCTGGACGGAGCGTCGGACATGAGCGCATTCAAGCCGTCGGTCCATGCGCGAAGTTCGCACCGTTCGTGCTGCGCCCGATGAGCAGAGAGCTCAATTTAGGATGCTGGGGCAGCGGAGGATGCTGCTAAGGTTAGCAGTACAGACTGCGAGCGTCGGGGCCGTTTCGCGGGCGCGGCCGATGTTGCGTGGATTAAGTTTGGCGGTAGGGCGGGATTCGAAGCCGCGTTACCGCTTGGCTGGACGCAGCTTCCCGGATTTTGGTGACCAAATAGTGACCAAACGAAATGCGAAATTCTTTTGCGACCTGTGGACAAGTGCCTACCATCGGCAACTGATGGACTTGCGATCCCAACGCCTTTATGGCGGCCGGCAACCCGGTGGATGGTGTTGACTTTCGCAGTGTAAGACGTTATCTTACTTTGCATGAAGACGACTATTTCTACGAAGGGGCAGCTGATACTGCCCTCCGAGATCCGGCAGAGGGACAACATCGAGCCTGGCCAGGAGTTTGAGGTCGAGCGTATCGATCGGGGCGAGTATCGCCTCCTGCGCCGAGAGCCCCCTCCTAATGAAGGGCTTGTCGATTGGCTCCTGGCGTGCCCGGAAAAAGGTTATTTCGTTCCTATCGAATCCGAATCGACCGATACGCTGTGACCTATCTGGTCGATGCTAATGTCCTCAGCGAGGCCACAAAGCCTGCCCCCAATTCCAATGCAATCGAGTGGTTGCGGAACAACGAGCGTGCGATAGCGGTAGACCCCATCATTCTGGGTGAGATTCGCTTCGGCGTTCATCTCCTTCCTGCGGGGAAGCGACGTCGTCGACTCGAAACCTGGTTTGATGAGGGCGTCGCGACAATCGTCTGCGTTCCATGGGATGCGCGGACGGGCCTTCGATGGGCAAAGCTTCTGGCTGAACTGCGCAAGTCCGGTGAATCGATGCCAATAAAGGACAGCCTGACCGCAGCGACCGCGCTCGTTCACGATTTCATCGTCGTCACTAGAAACACGCACGATTTCAGAAAAGCGCGCGTGAAGGTGGTGGATCCATTCGCGTGACATGACCGCTCCCTCCGCACCGCAGGACCCGCTGGTCGCTGAACTCGCGAAGGTAGAGTCGGACCTCGAGCGGATCGAAGGGCAGCGTATCGCGGTGGAAGCCCGAATTGCCGCGCTCCGAAAAGAACTCGCGGCGCACGAAGCGCCTCCTCAGCCTCGGGCTCCCGAGCCGCTGCCGGGGTTTGCCCCCCGTACGCCAGCCGACAAGGTGAAACTGTTCCGTCAGCTCTTCCGCGGTCGTCCAGACCTCTACCCGACGCGCTTCGTCAGCAAGAAGACGGGGATGCCAGGGTATGCCCCGGCCTGCTCGAACAAGTTCGTTCCCGGTATCTGCGAGCTTCCGAAGGTGAAATGCGGTGACTGCACCCGGCAGGCGTTCAAGCCCGTCGATGACGCCGCGGTGATTGCCCACCTGAAGGGCCAGCATG
>JBDSND010000091.1:0-17200 GCA_039915505.1 Casimicrobiaceae bacterium | reverse complement strand
GCGGTCCGGGCACTGCCGTCCCGCCGGAGCGGCTGGTCACCGACGGCCCGTACGGGGTAGTGCGCAATCCCATGTATCTCGGCCACCTCATATTCCTGGCGGGTCTCGCGCTCCTGTTCCGGTCCTGGGCGGCGGCGCTCCTGTTGCTCTACCACCTGCATTGGTTCGACGCGCGGGCCAAGGAGGACGAGGCCCGGCTGCATGGTTTGTTCGGGGCGACCTACGCGGCCTACGCTGCCCGGGTGAAGCGCTGGCTGCCGGGCATCCTGTGACCGTGCGCACGCGCCGGCCGCGGCCCCCGCGAGCGCTCTGACGTGGGCGAGCTGCCAGGCGTGACGACCGCGCGCACGCGCCGGCCGCTCCCGCCGCAGGAGTCCTAGCGTGGGCGAACTCACCGCGGTCGTCTCGACCCTGTGCTTCGCCGGGGCCAACGTCACCATCACCCGCGGCGCCACGCGGGAGGCCGACGACAATGGAGCCTTTCTGTCCATCCTCATGACCGCCGCGCTGGCGGCGCTGGCCATGCTGGTGTTTCGCCCGCCACAGGGCGCGCACGACCCGAATTGGGTGGGTGTGGCATGGTTCGCGGCATCGGGCCTGCTCACGGTGTTCGTCGGCCGGGTTTTTTTGTACGCATCGGTGCAGCATCTCGGTGCGGTGCGCGCTTCGGCGGTGAAGCGGCTCAATCCGGTATTTTCGGTGCTGCTCGGCATCACCCTGCTCGGCGAGCCCGTCGGGCTGTCCATGGCGGTTGGGATGACCTTGATCTTCGTGAGCTTCGGCATGCTGGCGATGCAGTCCTGGCGCAGCCTGCCACCTGGCGAGCGGGACACCCGGCGCGGTGCGCTGCGTTCGCTGGGGAATCTCGGCTACTTCTATGGCCCGGTCTCGGCGCTGGCCTACGCGACCGGCTACCTCGCGCGGAAGCAGGGTCTCATCGCGATGCCCGACCCGAACTTCGGGACCTTCATCGGTGCCGTCGCGGGCGCCATCACCTTCGTGATCGCGGGATGCTTCGTGGCGAGCTACCGCGCGGCGCTGGTCGGCACCTTCCGGCGGTTCAATCCCTGGCTCTGGGCCGCCGCCGTGCTTGCGTCGATCGGCCAGATCCTGCAATTCGTGGCCCTCAACACCATGGCGATCTCCCGCGTGGCGCTGATATCGTCCCTCGAGGTCATCGCCACGATGCTGTTCTCGGTGTGGCTCTCGCGCCAGCGCGAATCGATGGGCGCCATGACGATCGCCGCGGCACTGCTGTCCGTGGTCGGTGCCGCGCTGGTCATCCGCTACTGATTGCCGTTGCGTCCCGGGAGGATTCGACCGCCGTGCCAAGCAGCGGGCCCAGAGGTGAATGGCCGCGGGTTGCAGGTGCGTTCGCAGCGCAACGGGCCTTGTGGCTCTCGGCCTTGCGACTCTCGGCCTTGTGGCTCTCGGCCTTGCGACTCTCGCGCCGTCAGCAGGCCCCGGCGCCGTCCGCCAGCTGGTCAGGATCGATCGCGATCTTGCCGTCCTGCACGACCACCCGGTAGGTGCGCACCGGTTCCATACACGGCGGCGCAACCACCTCGCCCGTGATGATGTTGAAGGCGCCGTTGTGGAAGTCGCACTCGACCACGTCGTCCTCCACCGTCCCCTCGGACAGCGATCCCGGGCCATGGGTGCACTGGTCGTCGATCACGAAGAACTTGCCGCCGAGATTGAACACGGCGAGGGCATAGCCCGGCGGCTCGACCTTGAGGGCGCCGCCTTCGGGGACCTCCGCGGTTTCGCAAAGGGTGATGAGATTGCCTGCGGAAGTCATGAGAAATCTGCCGAAATGGAGAAGGCGCGCACGGACTCGCCTCGACGGGTGCGCCGGGCCGCGCGCCGCCCGTCGTCAGGTGCGCGCACCCTTGACGATGATCTCGTCGAAGAGCTTGCCCCACTTGCTCATCTCGTCCAGCGCCGCGGTGGCGTCGACGATCTTATAAGGCATGCCCTTCAGGGGCGACGGCACCTTGCTGTTGATCGGAACGTAGTTCAGCGCGAGGAGTTGCGGCTGGGCCTCCGTGAGGAAGTAATCATAGAAGAGCGCGGCGGCATTGGGGTGCGGCGCGCGCCTGGCGATCCCTTGGCCGTTGGCCCGGGCGACCGCCGGATCGAGGGCGATCCAGTCCACCGGGGCACCCTTTTTCTTGGCGCTCTCGGCCATGTAGTTGTACACGGTCAGTCCGAAGGGCACCTCACCGGAAATGACGAGGTTGGTCAGCAGAGTGTGGCCCTTGCGCACCGACATGCCGTTTTTGGCGACCAGATCGCGGAAGAACTGGATGCCCTGCTGCTCGCCCATGGACTTGGCGACGGTCGAGAACCACTCCTGGTCCTCGACCTCGATGCCGAGCTTTCCCTTGTACCTGGGATCGAGGAGGTCCCTGTAGCTCTTGGGAACGTCCTCCTTCTTGATGGCGTTGGTGTTGTACGCCTGGACCCAGACCGTCAGGAGGGTGGTCACCCATTCGCGATGCGCCGGCAGCGCTTCGGGAAGCAGGTCCTTGAACGCCGGCGAGCTCACCGGCTGCAGGATCTTCTCTCGATGGAGGGCTTCCATCTCCGGCGCGCTGATGTGGATCAGATCGACGTCGTAACGCTGCGCCGCGGCCTCGGTGAGGGTGCGCTGCAGGACTTTCTCGGTGCTTGCCCGCCACGGCCGCACCTCGATGCCGTATTTCTTCTTGAATGGATCCACCACCGGCGGGATGTCCTTCTCAGCGAACGACGTGTACCAGGTGAACGTACCCTCCTTTTTCGCCGCGGCGAGGAGTTTCTCGGTGCGGTCGGCAGCCTGGGAGGTGAGCAGCGCAGCGTCCGCGCTGCCCTGCGCTCCGGCGGGGAATGCGGACAGCGCCGGCACGGCGGCGAGCGCGCGCAGGACGTCGCGACGGGTAAAGGGACGTTGGCTCATGAGGGTCCTCCTTAGAAAGATGGGTCAGTCCCGCACGTCCTGCAGAAACCATGCGGTCGGCAACGGGTGGCCGAGGCCGCGGCGGCGTGCTTCTTCGTACGCAACTGCCGCCACGGCGTGGAACTGCGCGCCCTGGATGTTGCCGCGCTCGGCGTACGTGATTTCGTCGGCACGCCGGCGCCCGGGATGGCGTCCCGCGACGACATCGGCGTACATGACGTCGCGGCCCTGCCCCGTGACCGCGGGAGCGCGCCGGCCCATGCGCACATCCTGCCACGCCGGATCGTCGGGCCGGGCGAGATAGCCCAGGTACTCGTCGGCGATGCCGAGCTCCGGCCGGCCCACCGGAGCGGGGGCGGTGCCGAGGCGGAGGGTGACGTCGAAGCGGGACTGCGCCGACGCGTGCGGTCGTCCGCCGATGGAAATAACGTGCATGCCGGGTGCGAGCCATTCGCCGCGAATGACCGGCACCGCGGAATCGGTGCAGGCCGCGAGGATATCGGCATCGGCGCACGCGGCACGCGGGGTGTCGACCGCTTCGGCGGGGATGTCGTGCAGCGCTTCCATCTCGGCGGCGAACTGGTCGCGGTGCGCAGGCGTCGGGCTGAACACCCGGATGCGGGTGATCTGCCGCACCTCCTTGAGCGCTGCAACGTGGGCCCGCGCCATGCCACCCGAGCCCAGCATGCCCAGGGTGACGGGACCTTCGCGCGCCATGACGTCCGCACCGATCGCGCCGTCGGCGGCGACCCGCATGTGCTGCAGCACGCCGTCGTTGATCAGGGCGAGCGGCAGTGCCGTGGCGATGTCGGTCAGCAGAATGAGGCCGCAGAAAAGTCCCGGTCGGCCAGCGAACTTTTCCTGGGTGCGGGCGCCGTCGTGCGTCTCCTCGTAGATGACGTCCGATTTCATCCGGATCGCAAAGTAGCCCCGCGTCGAACCGCCCTCCATCGTCCCCCACTGGTAGAAGCGGCCGGGCGTGGCGGTGGGGATGCGGATGTCGATGCGCGGCCGGCACACGCCCTCGCCCGCGGCGAGGTCCCGGTAGGCGCGATCGAGAGCCTCGCGGGTCATCCGCGGCGTCAGCACGGCACGGATCGCATCGTTGTCGAGCAGCAGGGTCGTCGCAGACACGGTAGTGCCGCCCTTGCCCGCCAGCAGCGCTGCATCCGGCACGCCCGCCATCGTCACCGGGCGCCGCGCAGGGTGGTTTCGAAAAGCCGCGTCCAGCGATCGCTGTCGGTAAGCACCTCGCGCGCATCGAGCATACGCACGCGCAAGCCCTTGAGCGGCGAATCGTCGGCGCGTACCGCGGGGATGTAGGCCATCTCGGCGAGCAGCTTCTGGCCGTCGGTCAGCATGTATTCGTAGAACAGCAGCGCCGCGTGCGGATGCGGGGCGCGACGCAGCACGCCGATCGCGTTGGCGCGGACCACCGCCGGCTCGAGCACCATCCAGTCGATCGGTGCGCCCTTGCGCTTGAGGAGCTCGGGCATGTAGCTGTGCACGGTGAGGGCGAACGGCACCTCGCCCGAGGCGACCAGGTTGGTGAGGACGGAATTGCCAATGCGTACGGACACGCCGTTCTTGGCGACGAGCTCCTGGAAAAGGGCGAGACCGCGCGCCTCGCCCAGGTCCTGCACGACCGCCTGGAACCACTCCTGGTTCTTGCCCTCGATGCCGAGGCGACCCTTCCAGCGCGGATCGAGCAGGTCGGCCAGCGTCTTCGGCAGCTCCTCGCGCTTGACCTTGTCGGTGTTGTAGGCCTGCGCGAACAGGTTGAGATAGACCGGCGCGTAGCCCAAGTGCGCCGGCAGGGCTCCCGGCACGAGCTGCGCATGCGCGCCCGAGCGCACTTCCTGCAGCAGGCCCTCGCCGTGAAGGGCCTCGAGTTCGGGGGCACCGACGATGATGGCGTCGGCATCGTGGCGGTTGGCCCGCGCCTCGCCCAGTGCCCGGGCGACGACCTTGTCACTGCCCGCGCGCCAAACCTGGACCTTGACGCCATGGCGCTTCTCGAAATCCGCCGTGAGGCGGTCGAGATTGGCCGGCGGAATGGTGGTATAGAGCAGCAGACCACCTTCCTTGCGCGCCCCGGCGACGAGGCGGGCCAAGCGCTCGGGGCCCGCGTCGCGAGCGAGCTCCGACAGGGGTGCAACCGGGGATGCCGGTTGCGCGTGCAAACCCTGCAACGGAGAGAAACCCGGGGGGCCCAGCAGGCCCAGCGCCGCGACGGTCAGCGCGAAGCGAAACAGGCAGCGCATCGGCGGCTCCCTCGCGAGTTAGCGGCCGGCGACTACTTCCCCTGCACGCCGAACGTCTCCTGATAGAGCTTCTCCCACTTCTGGCCCTGGTCGAGCATCACGGCCGGATCGACGAACTTGAGCGGGAACTTGTTCAAGTTCGTTTCCACCTTCTTGTTGGTCGGGATGAAGTCGCGCGACAGCAGCAGCTTTTGGCCCTCCTCGCCGATCTCGTACTCGTACCACAGCAGCGCTGCGTGCGGATGCGCGGCCTTGGCCGCGACGCCAACGCCGTTGGCACGGGCGATGGCGGGCGGAATCACGAACCAGTCGATCGGCGCGCCTTTGTTCTTGAGCTGCTCGGCCTTGTAGTTATAGACCGTCACCGACATCGGGATCTCACCGGAAACGACGAGGTTGGTGAGCAGCGTATGGCCCTTGCGCACCGACATGCCATTCTTGGCGACGATATCCTTCCACAGCTTGGTGCACTTCTCCTGGCCGCCAAGCTGGGCGCAGACCCCGGCGTACCAGTCGGCGTCCTCGGCCTCGATGCCGAGACGGCCCTTCCACCGCGGATCCAGGAGATCCTCGAACTTCTTCGGCAGCTCCTCCTTCTTGACCAGGTTGGTGTTGTAAGCGAAGGCAAAGATGTTGAGCCGCGAGCCCACCCATGAGTCGTGCTGGAACTTGGCCTCGGGGATGAGATCCTTGACGGTCGAGGACTGTACCGGGGTGAGGACCTTTTCCCGCACCAGGGCTTCCATCTCCGGGCCGTTGGTCTCGAACACATCCGCATCGAAACGCCCGGCGCGGGCCTCGGTGACGCCGCGTTGCAGCACCTTTTCCGAGCTGGCGCGCCAGACCTTTACCTTGACGCCGTACTTCTTCTCGAACGCGTCGGCCAGCGCCTTCATGTCGTCGACTGGGGCCGAGGTGTAGATCGAGACCTCGCCCTCTTTCTTGGCGCCGTCGATGATGCGCTGCATGCGGTCGGCACCCTGGTAGGTAGCGAGGCCGATGCCGCTGGGTGCGGCGCCCTGCGCGACGACGCTGCCCGCGCCGACCAGACCCGCAACCAGGACGGCGGCGACCGTGGCGCGCACCCCGCGGCCCGGCTTCCGGGACAGAGTGGCGATACGTGCAATTGATGGCTTCATGGCAATCCTCCTTGGTTTCCGATGGCCGGTCCGACGATGGCTATTCCTTTTCCTTCTCGACGGCCCTGCCACCCAGGAAGAGCTGGGACCACAGGGCTTCCCACTTCTTTTCCTCGTCGAGCACGATCACCGGATCGATGGTCTGGTACTTGAACTTGTTGAGCGGGCTGTCGATCGACATCGCCGACGGCACCCGCCCGCGTTGCTTGATGATTTCCTGGCCTTCGCGCGACAGCAGGAAATCGGCGAACAGCAACGCCGCATACGGATGCGGGGCGTGCTTGGCGACGCCTACGCCTTGCGGCCGGCCGAAAGTAGGATCGAGCGCTTTCCATTTCACCGGAGCTCCCTTCACCTCGAGCCGCTCGATGTTGTGGTTGTAGATCGTGAGCGCCAGTGGAATCTCGCCAGAGGCCACCAGCTCCGCCATCAACGTGTGCCCGGTACGCATCTCGGGCTTCTGCGCGGCGATCTTGCGGAAGTACTCGAGCCCCTTCTGCTCGCCCATGTGCTTCACCATTGCCCCGAACCAGTCGACGTCGGACGCTTCGATGCCGATCTTCCCGCTCCACTTCGGATCCAGCAGGTCCTGGTAGCTGCCCGGCACGTCCTGGGCTTTAACGAGGTTGGTGTTCCAGCCGATGACAAAGAAGTTGAACCGGTCGGGGACGTAGTGGCGGTGCGTGGGGAATGCCTCGGGCGGAAGATCCTTGAAGGTGGGGCTGTAGAACGGCTCGAGCAGCTTTTCCCGGTAGAGCGCTTCCATCTCCGGGCCGTTGGTTTCGAACACGTCCGGCGTGAAGCGGTTCCCGCGTGCCTCGGTGACGGCGCGCTGCACCACCTTCTCGCTACTCGCTCGCCACAGAACCACCTTGACGCCGAATTTCTTCTCGAACACCTCGGTCAGCGGCACCGAATCCTTGAGGTTCAGAGAGGTGTAGATGACGACGCTACCCTCCTTCTTGGCTTGCGCAAGGATGCGGGCGTCGCGATCGGCACCCTGGTACATGTAGATCGCCTCGTTCTTGGACTTCGCCTGGCCCGATGCGTTCGGTGCGAACATCGACACCAGGACGACCGCCAGGAAGGCCGTGGAAGCAAGCCGCGAGGCTACGGCAGCGAATCGGATCATGGCCGGACTCCTAAATGACTGCACGCGCCACGGCGGCGGTGCATGCAGGGGCTCGCAGGGAGATCTGAGGTTGGGCTGCGCTCGCGGGGCCGGAGCACTTCGCGGGTGAGCACCCACCGGGTCGGCACACCCGGACCGGTGTCGGGTCGTGCACGGCCCCGGGCGTGCGCCCGGAGCCGTTTCGAGCTTTTAGAACGAGTGCGACAGACCCAGTGCGCCCTGGGTGATGTCCTGGCCCGGCTGGACGGTGTTCAGCCAGTCAGCGTTGTTGTAGCGCGCCGACTTGCCGTTGTTGAGCCGTGCAGCGATCAGGAACACCTGCGTGCGCTTGGAAAGTGCGTATGAAGCGCCGACGTTGATCTGGTTGCCTTCGAGGCCGTCGGTGGAGCAGTTGACCCCACCCACCAGCGAGCAATCGCCGTTGCCGGCCCAGATGTAGCTGGCGCCGAAACGCCAAGGCCCCATGCGGTGATCGACGCCGACAAGATACGAGTAGTGCTTGTACTTCTCGAACCGGCCCACCGCGCCACCCGTTTCCTTCCACTCGAGATGGGCAATGTCCGCCTCGAAGGTGGTCCCGCCCCACTTGTACTGCAGCATGCCGCGGACCGCGCGATCCTTGGAACGGGCGTTGAGATCGCTGAAATTGGAGATCGACGACTTGGAGTTCCTGGAGCCGCCGAACAGATCGCGGTGCTGCTCGAATGCGACCGACGCCGTGAGCGGACCGTGTTCGTACTTGACGCCCGTCGACACGAGATAGGCATTGCGCTGGTTCGTCTTCGCCTCGTCGGGCGAGTACTGGATCAGCGCACTCAGACCGCGAAAGTCCGGAGTTTCGTACTCCACGCTATTACTGCGGCGCAGATGGAAGCTGGCCGACGAGCTGGTGTTGAGCGGCGACTTCGAGAGCACGGTGCTGTTCGAGACGAAATTGCCGCTGGCCACACCGAGCAGCGAGATGTTGTCGCCTAGCTCCTTGTAGACGGTGTCGAAGAAGCCGAGCTTGACGGTGCCCCAGACTTCGCTCTCCAGTCCAACGAACGTGTCGCGGGAAGCGAGCGGACTGCCGCCGGTGTCGACGTCGATACGGCTCTCCAGCTGGAAGATCGCCGTGAGGGTGCTGGTGATCCGTTCCTTGCCCTTCACCCCCAGACGGGAGTTATTGGCTTGAACGGAGTAGATGGTGGGCGAATCGCTTGGCGAACCCGCTGCATTGGACATGGTGGCGAGGGGCGTGCCCGGGGCCGTGCCGCCCGTGGCCCGGCCCACGACCAGCTCCGGGTAGAACCTGCCGTAGAGGGTGACGTTGGACGACTGCGCGTGGCTCATGGCGGGGACCGCCGCCGCCGACGCGAGCGCTAGGGCCAGCAGCTTCTTCTTGTGCAGCATGTACGCCTCCTCTGGATGATAAAGATGTGGCGAGGCCAACGCGGCCCATGGTCAAGTTCTGGTACGCGGTACGGGCCGTTAACGGCGCATTTGCGATCCTGCGACGCTTTGCCGCGAGCGGGACTTGGATTCTGCCGCACCGCCTAATTCTTCCATGCGGAACAACGATCTACGAATCAGAACACTGACGGTAGGGTGCCCAACCGGCCCCTGACGTGTCAAGGCAAAACAACAGAATTTCGTCGTCAGGCAACCTTGGGTGGTAAATCTGCCAACTCCGCCTGATACGCATCGTCCATCCGCGGCTGTAGATCGTGCCTGGACAGGGCATCGGAGAAGAGCTCGCGAACGACCGGCAACTCGTCGGCGTAATCGATCTGGTCACCGCCCACCCGCCGGCTGATCCAGGCCTTTGGAACCCCCTGGGCATTCCTGATGGACACCACCTCATGCTTGAAGGCGAGATAACGCGCGGGGGTCTGGCCGGTATTGAAGTGCTGGTGGAACCACAGGTTCGGCGGCACGATCATGGAGCCCACTTCCCACTCGTAGCGCCGCGGCTCCTCCCCTTCCAACCACATGAGGCTGTAGCCCTCGCCCGAGAGGATGATCACGTGGGCGCCGGGACCGTGGCAATGCGCCTTCTTGTAGGTGCCCACCGGGAACTGGGAAATGTGACTGTTCATGGATCCCTTGGCCATGTTGAAGCGGATGTGGCCGCCACCGGCACCACGCTCCTTGGCGCTGATCAACGGCAGGTTGACTGCGTCGGCGACGAAGTTCGTCTCCAGCAGCAGGCCCTTCTGCTCGCCCTTGTTGGCGAAGTAGTCCGGCTCGCCGTTGAAGCGGCTCTTGAAGTCGTGGGCAGTGTTGAACACGAACTCCAGGTCCTCGTACAGGTTGATCACCGGCGGGGCGTTGGTCACGGCGACGTAGCGCGCCGGCTCCTTGCCCGAGCCGTTGAAGTGCTGATGCCAGGCATTGATCGGAATGGCGAAGAGCGACCCGGCCTTCCATTCGAAGGTGATCCGGTCCCCGGCGTCGTTCCAGACGCTGGTCGAGCCGCGTCCGGACAGGACGTAGATCATTTCCTCGAACAGCTGCCGCTGTGGCGCGAGCTCCTTGCCGGCGGGGATCTCGCACACATAGCAATCGTTGGACGTGCGCGAGGCCTCGTGATTGATGAACACCCCGCGCCCGCCGCGCCGTGCCCACGGCTTCAAATCTACCGTGTTGAGATTGCGGACGTAGTGCGCGCTGACGATGTCGAGCCCTTCGGTGTCGCGGACCCAGCGGGTATAGGGCGTTTCCTTTTCGGTAGCGAACTTTTTCGCCAGCTCTTCCGAGACGAGCGCGTCCTTGGCCATTCCTTGCTCCTGCGTTTTCGATGCGACGGGGGCGAGCCGGCCTCGTGAGCCGGCCACCGATTAGTCGGCGTGGTTGAAGTCGGTTTCGTCGTTGCGGGCCCTGAAGCCCTCGGCGCCGGGCGCCGGCTCCTTGGGACGGGGCAGCACGCGCTGCTGGAACAGCATGTTCATGAACATGTACATCGGCTTCGTCTTGATCACGAGCGCGCGCGCCGGCTTCTTCGGGTCGGCGTTGAAGTGCTGGTGCACGCAATTGTTGTGCACGATGGCAATGTCGCCCGCCTTCCAGTCGTAGCGGATGCCGTCGTGCACCTCATAGCCGGTGCCGTCGAGGATGTAGAACGCCGCCTCGTTCACATGGCCGTGCTTGCCGTTGGCCCCTCCCGGCGCGTACTCCTCGAGGTGGATGTGCAGGGTCTGCGCCATGCCGTCAGAGGGCTCGACGTAATGCCGGCTGAACGCCTGCGGGCCATCCTGGAACTTGAGCTCCTTGCCTTTAACGACCCGCGGCAGTGCCCGCAGCCGCGTGAGCTCGTCCTTAAGGTTATAGGGACCGGCAATGGCCCGCACGAACGTGCGGTCCTTGTTGCCTTCCCAGTGCGATTCCTTACCCATAAAAACCCTCTCCGGAACCGTGGGTCGAAGCGCCGTCGCGCCGCCCCGACGACGGCCCCTGTTACGCGGTTTGCTTGGCCTTCAGGTACTTGGCAACGACCTCGGGAGTCAGCGCCACCGAACCGTCGTATTCCGGGGCGTTCTCGATCTGTTCGAGGTCGTTCAGACCGCATTGCTTGTAGATGCGATTGACGGCGACGATCAGCCGGACCGGACGGTCGGGGTCGGCGTTGAAGTGCTGGCAGATGGTGTTCGGCGGGATATAGATGACGTCGCCCGCTTCCCATTCGTAGCGCTTGACCTCGTCCTGCGCCTTCCAATGGTAGGTGTCGGTGATTTCGACATCGCAGTCCTGGTGCTGGTCGTAGCCTTGGCCCTCGACCACGTAGATGCAGCATTCGGCGAGCTGGCGGTGTTTGCCCGACCGGCTGCCCGGCGGAATGATTTGCATGTAGGCGTCGACCGTCTCCATGCGGGTGTTCATGCCCTCGTTGAGCAGGTGCTTGAGGATGCCCTGCTTGGACATCTCCCACGGCATGTCCTCCGGGTGAACGATTTTCTTGCGCTTGGCGTTGCGTACCGGCGCCTCGATGGCATCGTCGAGCAGCGCCTGGTACAGCTTGTCGTTGGTCGTGCCCTTCATCCATGCTTTGGATTCGCTCCAGGCCATCGTCATCTCCTTATCGCTGGTTCAACTCGCGGATTCAAACTCGTTAGGAGCGGGCCGGCACGCTGCCGGACCCGCGGATTGGAAGCCAGGCCGTAACCGCGGGCCGGCCAGGCGTGCAGGTCACGCGTCGTGGTTGCAGTCGGCCTCGAGGTGACGCGCCTTAAAGCCTTCGCCACCAGGCGCCGGCTCGCTTGGACGCGGCTCCACCTGCTGCTGGAACAGCATGTTCATGAACATGTACATCGGCTTGGTCTTGATGACCAGCGCCCGCGCCGGCTTGTCGGGATCGGCGTTGAAATGTTGATGGACGCAGTTGTTGTGGACGATGGCAATGTCGCCCGCCTTCCAGTCGTAGCGGACCCCGTCGTGGATCTCGTAGCCACGGCCGTCGAGGATGTAGAAGGCCGCCTCGTTGACGTGACCATGCTTCTGCGACTTGGCGCCCGGCCCGTACTCTTCGAGATGGAGGTGAAACGTCTGGGTGATGCCGTCCTTGGGCTCGACGTAGTGCCGGCTGAACGCCTGCGGTCCGTCATTGAACTTGATCTCGCTGCCCTTGCGCACCCGCGGCAGCGCACGCAGCCGCGCGAGCTCTTCCTTGAGGTTGTAGGCGCCGGCAATCGCGCGCACGAACACCCGGTCCTTCTTGCTGTGATAGTGCGATTCGTTGGCTTCTGGAGCCGGCGCGGCGGTGGTGCCGGCCGTCGTCTTGCTCGCGGTCTCGCGTCGTGCTTGGTCGTCCATGGCAGTCTCCTTGGGGCGAGTCATCGGGCCTGGCGGACGATGATCTCGTCGTAAAGCCGGGTCCACTTGGCGCTTTCGTCGAGGACCAGCGCCGGGTCCACGAGCCGTAGCGGCATGCGGTTGAGAGGGGTGTCGATCTTGCGGCTGGTGGGCACGAAACCGCGGTCGGCCAGGATCCGCTGGCCTTCCTCGCCGATCATGAAGTCGTAGTACAGCACGGCCGCGTGGGGATGCGGCGCTCGGCGCGCTACGGCGACGCCGTTGGCGCGCGCCACCGCCGGACTCAGCACGAACCAGTCGAGCGGCGCGCCCTTCTGCTTCACCTGCTCGGCGGTAAAGTTGTAAACCGTGAGGGCGAACGGCACCTCGCCCGACGCCACCATGTTGGTTAGCAGGGTATGGCCCTTGCGTACTGACAATCCGTTGCCCGCCGCAAGCTTGCGGAACAACTCGAGCCCCTGGGTCTCGCCTAGCGAGCGGACGACCTCGGCGAACCAGTCGTCGTCGCCCGCCTCGATGCCGAGCTTGCCCTTCCACTTCGGATCGAGTAGATCGGCGTACGTCTTCGGCAGGTCGGCCTTGTTGACCAGCCTGGTGTTGTAGGCCTGGGCGAAGACGTTGAGGCGCGAGCCCACCCATTCGCGGTGCGCCGGGACTGCGGCCGCGAGGAGCTCCGCCTGCAAAGGCGAGCGCACCGCGGCGAGCAGCTTCTCCCGATAGAGCGACTCGAGCGACGGCGCCGACAGCTCGATCACGTCGACGTCGAAACGCCCGCCACGCGCTTCGGTCACGGCCCGCTGCAGCACCTTGTCGGCGGCCGCCCGCCACATCTTCACCTTGATGCCGTACTTCTTCTCGAAGGCGGTATTGAGCACCGCCATATCCTCCACTGTGAGGGACGTATAGAGGGTCAGCTCGCCTTCGGCTTTCGCGCCCTCGACGAGGCGCTGCTGCCGGTCCGAGCCATCGTAGGCGCCGACGGCAACGGCATCTGCAGCACCCGCCGCGATCGCCCCCGGGATCGGCAGTGCGAGCGCCAGCAACGTCGCGAAGATCACTAACAAGGTACGCATCATTGGCCGTACGCGTCGAGGTCGTAGCGACGCGGCTTCAGCGGCCGGCAGATCTCGCGCACGACGCCGGCGAGCGGCAGGCCGATGCCGACGTCGTTGGCCATCTCGGCGACGATCGCCATATCGTCCTCCGACCAGGCCATGGTCTGCTTGCCCCAGTTGCCGAGCGCACCGTTGGTGGCGCTGCTGGTCATGAGCGCGCTGCGCAAGGCCTCGACGTCGACGTTGAAGCGCTGCGCCAGGGCAAGACCTTCATGATTGGCGACGAGGCACGACCAGAGGATCAGGTTGTTCACCGCCTTGGCCACCTGCGCGGTGCCGATGGGGCCGGTATGCACGATGTCGGATGAGTACGACGCGAGCACCGGACGGATCATCTCGACGACGGCGGAGCTGCCGCCGACGAACGACAGCAGCGTGCCCTCGTCGGCCGCCCACCCACCGCGGCACACCGTCGAGTCGATCACGTGCACCCCGTGCTGCTCGCCCGTAGCGGCGAGTTCCTGCACCGAGCGCGGATGGATGGTGCTGAGGATGGTGATGATCGTCCCCGGCATCGCATGGTTGAACAGGCCGCGGTGTCCCAGAGCGAGCTCGCGGACTTCGCGGTCGTAGCCCACGCAGATCAGCATCGCTTCGGCCGGGGCCAGATCGGCGCAGTCCGGCACCCAGGTCGCCTTGCGGGTTTGGGCTTCGGCCTGCTTCGCCGAATCGGCGTCGTGCACCAGCACCCGGAATCCTTTGTTCACCAGGTGGCCGATGATCGGCAGGCCCATGCGCCCTGCCCCGATCACTGCGACTGTCTTAATGGGATCGCTCATCGATCGTTCTCCTGGCCGCGAACGCCTCGCGCTGCTGGCACGTATTGGATGGCGGCGCGCTCGCACACGTGCGGACCCACCCCGCAGAGCGCACCGACCGCGCAGGCCCGACGCACCCAGCAGCGCGAACCAACCTCGTACAGCGACGCAGCACGAGCCCTCATGCGGGCGAATCCTCTCGCACCTCGGGGGACAGCCGCGCGCCGGCCTTGAGACCCGGGGCCGCGCTGATCGGGACGTCGTGGGGCAGCACGGCCGAGAACGCCCGCACCGCCTGCGACGCGGCATCGCGGCCGGGCGGCATGACGCCGTTGCCGAGATCCCGTGCGGCGCGCATCAGCCGCTGCCGGGTCATGATGATGCCGTTGTCGGTCGACACAAGATGCTCGCGGGTCCGGTCCTGGATCGGCCCCATGCTCTCCTGCACCGCCGCGTCCTGCTCGCCAATGCCGGCGACCCCGCAGAAGCTGGTGCGAGCCTTTTGCGCCGCGCGATCGATCAGGTAGTCGTTGAACTTGTTGCGCACCGGTCGCCAGGAGCCGGGAATGACCGGCACGTGGATGCCATAGCCAGCTTCCATTGCAGCGACCTCGACGTCGGTCAGCGCCCGGTCCGGGTGATAGTCGATGCTGAACGTCCAGCAGTGCTCGTCGTCGCTCGGCACCCAGGCATGGCCGCCGTGCGGGTTGCCCTCGTATGGCGGAAAGAGGTTGAAGCACGGCATGAGCCACTGTGTCACCCGCCAGTAATGGGCGTCCGCGCTGGCCTTGCGACGCGTGGTGATATACAGGCCACCCGGGGACTCGAGGGGCACGAAGGCCGGATGAGGGTCGCCCTTGAGCAAGGCCGCGCTTCTGGGGTCGCGCTTTAGCAGAGGATCCTCGCCAACCGAGAAGCGGTGCAGGAACGTCGAGTGGATCGAATCCAGGCCGCCCTCCATGGCCTGCAGGAAGTTGCACTCCTGGATGCGCTTGGAAATGCGGCGCTGCGCTGGCGGCAGGGTGGCCCATTCGTACTCGGGAAGCGCCGGCTGGCTGTCGACCGGACCCATGTAGGTCCACAGCACCCCGCCCCGTTCGACCAGGGGATAGCTCTTCAGCTTCACCTTGCTGCAGAATCCCGAGGCGGCGGGCTCGCTCGGTACCTCGATGCATTGCCCAGAGGTGTCGTACTTCCAGCCGTGATACGGACAGCGCAAGCCGCCTTCCTCGTTCCGCCCGAACCAGAGCGACACGCCGCGATGGGCGCAGAACTCGTCGATGAGGCCATACGCTCCGGTGCTGTCGCGGAAGGCGACCAGTCGTTCCGACAGGAGCTTCACCCGCACGGGAGGCGCATCGTTCTCCGGCAACTCGCTGGCAAGCAGTGCGGGAATCCAGTAGCGGCGAAACACCTCGCCCATCGGCGTGTGGGGACCGGTCTGGGTGAGCAGCGCGTTGTCCTGGGCTTTCACGAGAGCTCCGCTTTCAGGCGATGACCAAGGTGAACCATGGCGTCGGCGATCATGGCTTCTTCAGGTTCGGCGCGGGCGCACTCGGCGCCGAACCGGGTGCCGGGCCGCGGCCCTGAATCGCTTCCTCGTAGGCCTGGGTCCACTTGTCGTAGTCGACCAGTACCCGCGTGGGATCGATGTAGACCGGGGCGAAGGCGGCGACCTGCGCCTGGTCGCGCCGATGCGCGGTCAGTTGCTTCTGCTCCTTCATGATCAATTCCCCATCGGAGAGGAGGAAGTCGACGAAGAGCATGGCCGCGTAGGGATGCGGCGCCTTCTGCATGATGCCGACGCCGTCGGTGTAGGCGATGGTGGGCTTCAGGGCCACGTAGTCGACCGGTGCGCCCTTCTGCTTGGCCTGATCGGCCAGGTAGCTGTACATGGTGAGCGCGAAGGGCACCTCGCCGGAGATGACCATGTTGAGCAGCAGGGAGTTGCCCGAGCGCACCGACAGGCCGTTCTTGGCGGTGAGATCACGGAAGAAGCCGAACGTGCGCGCCTCGCCCTGGGCGCCGGCGAGGGTCGCAAACCACTCCTGCTCCTTGGCTTCTATGCCGAGCCTACCCTTCCAGCGTGCATCGAGGAGGTCCTCCCAGCGCTTCGGGACTTCGTCGGGCTTCACCGCCTGGGTGTTGTAGGCCTGGACGAACACGTACACCCGCAGCGGCACCCATTCGCCGTGCGCGGGCACGGTGCCCGTGATGAGATCGGCGACGTAGGGCGAGCGCATTGGGCGGAGCTGTTTCTCCTGGCGCAGCGCTTCCATCTCCGGCGCCGGGTTGTGCACCACGTCGACTTCCGCGCGCCCCGCCTGCGCCTCGGCGAGGGTGCGTTGCAGCACCTTGTTTTTTCCCGAGCGCCAGACCACGGCCTTGATACCGTACTTCTTCTCGAAAGCCGCGGCGAGCGCGCGCACGTCCTTTTCGTTCATCGAGGTGTAGAGGTTGACCACCCCCTCCTTCCGAGCGCCCTCGAGCAGCCGCTGCTGGCGTTCGGGTCCGGCCATCGTGAAGGGATCGGCCGCGCCCTGGGCGCGCGCCGGAGGCGTCGCCAGCGTGAGGCTGGCGAGCAGTGCGGCAAGCATCGCCGCGGGTACGCGCGTTTGGATAGTCATCGCTTCTGGGTGATGGTGTCGATGAGCGCCGGTTGCCCGGCCTTGACGCGGGCGATCGCGCGTCGCAGCGCATTCTCGAGGCCCTCGGCGCGCTCGAAGGGGCCTTCGGCGTACCAGCCCTGGGCACGGGCGATGGCGGCGAAGTCCGGCTCGGGTCCGCAGAGGTCCATGCCGATGTGGGCGCGGGACGCGGGCGTGCCGCGCTTGCGTGCCATGCGCAACTGGTGCTCCCAATCATTGTAGTACGCGCGATTGTTGTACATCACCGCCAGCATCGGAATGCGATGCTTGGCAGCGACCCAGAGTGCACCCGCGTCGAACATGAGATCGCCGTCCGGCTGCAGGTCGACCACCAGCCGCTGGGCATCGCGATGCGCCAGTGCCACGCCGAGGGAGATGCCGATCTGGGTGGCGGTGCCGAGCGACTTGCCGGGAT
>JBDSND010000074.1:0-33633 GCA_039915505.1 Casimicrobiaceae bacterium | reverse complement strand
TGGCGGCGTTGACCTTGGTCGAAACCGGGTAGTAGGTCATGCGCTCGGCGGGGAAGGGGCCGACCAGATCACCGACGTCGGCGTTTTCGGAGTCGAGCCAGCGGGCGTAGTCCGCCGGGGCGATGACGAGCGGCATACGGTCGTGCACCGGGCGCAGCAGCATATTCGCCTCGGTGGTGACGATGGTGCAGGTGTCGAGCACCTCGCCCTGCGGCGAAAGCCAGCGCTCGTACAGTCCGCCGAGCCCGAAGGGGTGGCCGTCCTGCATGCCGATATGCACCGGCTGCTTGCGCTCGCCCGGTCCGCATGCCATCCATTCATAGAAGCCATCCGCAGGCAGCAGGCATCGATGCCGGCGATAGGCGATCCGGTACGCATGCTTGGCCGCGAGGCTCTCGCCGCGCGCGTTGATCATCTTGCTGCCGAGTGAAGGGTCCTTTGCCCAGCGCGGCACGAGACCCCAACGCAAGTGCACGATCTCCCGTTTGCCGTGCGGATTGACGCGAACCACCGGCACTTCGGTGAGCGGCGCGATGTTGTAGCGCGGCAGCAAGGCGTCAGGGACGTGCCCGAGGTCAAAGGCGAGCGCGATGGCGGCGGGATGGGTGTGGAGCTCGTAGCGTCCGCACACGTCAGGCGTCTCCGGTATACCGGGAAGCGGCGGCGCGCCCGCCACCATGGGTGGGCGTGTCGAGTTCAGCGAGCAGGCGCCGCGCCGCCTTGGCGACCTGCAGCGTGTCCCAGTACGCATAGGCACCGACCGCTGCCGCGCCGGCGAGCGGTACCCAGCGACCGGCCGCCGCGCCGGCGATGCGGCGGGCGAGGTGGGTGCTCAAGGCGGCCGCTGTGTTGCGCACGGTGTGGCTGGTGACCGTGGCCAGCACCAGGCGCTCGCCGGCCCGCACGCCGACGTCACGCACGACCTGGCTCGCGAGGTGCCGAAACAGGCAATGCAACATATGCCGTGCGCCGAGCTCGGCGGAGCGGTCGTGCAGGGCGAAGATATCGGCGACCATCTGCCGCTGCAGCTTCCAGATGAGGTAGAGATCGGGCAGGACGGTGACGAGGCCGATCGGCCCCGGAGGCAGGGCCAGCGATCCGGAAACCACGCCGGCCTGGCGCGCGGCCTGGCGTGCGACCTGGTCGGCGGCGGTGGCCGGGTCGGCCACTGCGCGGGTTCTTGGTGCGGGAACGTCGGCCAGCAACGCCTCGACAGTCGCGACGAGGCGGGCGTTGGCGTCGACGTGGTCGGCGGCAGCGGGGTTGGCGCCATTGTGTGGCGCGCGGCGTTGCGGCAGCATGGCGGTCGCCCCCTGAATCCTAACGAGTGTTGCCGTTCGATCCTAGCCTATCGATCGTCATTTCGACCACCCATTCGGGTCGTCGTTCGGGTCGTGGTCCTATTCATCGTCCGATGGGTCGGCTTACGGATCGTTCCATCGAGAAGCTGCAGTTGCGTATCGCGCCTGGTTGTGGCGGGCGGCAGCGGCCGCGGTCCTGAAGGGTGATGGCGCGGGTTACGGACGCCGCGACCCTGCAGCCAGTGTACGCGACCACGTCATGCCGGCACGGGGGGTTCGTCCTCGGTAGAATGACCGCATGGCCTCCCACGAATTCCACTGATGCGTGCTGCACTCCTGCTGCATGTTCTCGCCGTGGTGTTCTGGGTGGGTGGCATGGCCTTCGCGCATTTCGCCCTGCGGCCAGCGCTGGCCGATGTACTCCAGCCGCCGCAGCGCCTGAGCCTCCTCGACAGCACCCTGCGGCGATTCTTTGCCGGTGTCATCCTGGCCATCCTGGTGATCTTTGCGACCGGGGGTGCCATGCTGGTGATGGCGCCCGGTGGTGCCTATGGCGGCGCGGTGCACGCCATGATCGCGTTGGCGGTCGTCATGACCGCCGTGTTCGCCTACGTGCGATGGCGAAGCTATCCCCGTCTGCGCAGTGCGGTGGCGGCGGGGGATTGGCCCGCCGGTGGCGCTGCCGCGACCACCATTCGCCGGCTGGTGGCGTTCAATCTCGTAGTCGGGGTGGTGGTCATCGGCGTGACCATCCTGGGGCGTTGACGGCCCATGCGCGTCTTTGGTTTCGCGGGGTGGTCGGGGAGCGGCAAGACCACGCTCATCGAGCAGGTGATTCCGCGCCTCACGGCCCGCGGACTCACGGTGTCTCTTATCAAGCATGCCCATCATCGGTTCGACGTCGACCAGCCTGGCAAGGACTCGTGGCGGCATCGCCACGCCGGTTGTTCCGAGGTGTTGATCACGTCGGGCTTGCGCTGGGCGCTCCTGCACGAGTCGCGCGGCGAGCGCGAGCCGACCCTGGGCGAATCCCTGGCCCGCCTCTCGCCTTGCGATTTGGCGCTGGTGGAAGGGTTCAAGGCCGCGCCGATTCCCAAGCTGGAGATCTGGCGGCCGTCGCTGGGAAAGCCGCCGTTGCATCCCGGCGACCGGAGCATCGTGGCGGTTGCCACCGACGCGCCGACCGCACTCGCCCCCGCCGATCTGCGTCGCCTGCGAATACTCGGCCTTGAAGATTACGACGCGATCGCAACACTGGTGATCGACAGGGCTGTTTTGCGCACGTCGCTCGTTGACGACACGACCGCCCAGCAGGTACCTTGAACTCTCCCCGGGCCATCTTGCCCAAGGCAGCAAATAGCCGGCCGCCAGGGTCAGAGATTCACGGACGGGGCTGTCGCGTACGCCTGTGGGGTAGCAGGTAAGTTCGAAAACACCGTTCGAACGGGTGTAAATTAATATGATAATTCAAAAAGTTGCATCTTTTTCCTCGATTCTACTTGCGATCCTGATCGCTGCGCCGGCAAATGCCGCCGAGGGCTCGCTGGCGGGATTCTACGGTGGCCTCAATCTGCGCACCCCAGGTGGCAAGACCAGTGGCGCGACTTTGGGGATTCCGTCGTCGGCGCTCAACCGCTTCAGCATTCCGGTCATGGACGATTCGTCTTCCGCCACGACCGTCTATGGCGGCTATCGCTTCGCCAATGACATCGCGGTCGAAGCTTCGCTCAACGCCACCGACCCCTACACGCTGCGCCCGGATGCAATGGCCATGCGCCGCGGTGTCGGACTCTTTCCCAGCGCAGCCAGCCTCGGGGCCGCCGAGGGTCAGGCGAAGAGCTGGAATCTCGATCTCTACACCGGCTGGAATTTCTACCGCAATCTGGCTCTGTATGGCCGCCTTGGCTATGCCCAGACCGAGCTTGCCCCGAGCTTTGCCAACGCATTGCTGGCGAGCGGCGACCCGCGCCGGTTGCGTGACGGCATGAACTACGGCGTCGGCGTCCGCTACAACATGAGTCCCGCGCTGGGCCTGCGTTTGGAGTATGGCCGGTTCGGCCGTTTCGCGGGCGAGATCGGCAGCTCCCCCCTCGAGTCGGATCAGGTTACCGTCGACCTGCAGTTCCGATTCTAGGGCCCGTGAACAGGCGCTAGGTATCGCCCCGGCGGCCGTCAGCACGGCCGCTCGTCGCACGCTCGCGCGGTACACTGGTTGGGCGACGCCTCGTCAGGCGCCAGGACCTCTTGCCTGCATGTCCGCACCGCCCGTCCGCCTCGTCTATCTCGCTCGCCTGCGCGAAGCCTTCGGCGCGTCGGGGGAAGAGGTGCCATTGCCGGACGACGTGCGAACCGTAGGCGCCTTGGCGGCCTGGCTCGCGCAACGCGGTGATCCATGGGCGGCCGAGCTCGCGCCCGGGCGCGCGCTGCGGGTGGCGGTCAACCACGAGGTCGCCCGCCCGGAATCCGCGGTGGCGCCGGGCGACGAGGTCGCACTCTTTCCCCCGGTCACCGGAGGCTAGCCATGCCGGTGCGGGTCCAGTTCGAAGACTTCGACATCGCCAAGGAGGCCGCGGCCTTGCGAGCAGGCGATGCGCGGGTGGGTGCAGTGGCGCTGTTCGTCGGCACCGTGCGCGACGTCAATGCGGCGCAAGCGGTGCGAACGATGACCCTCGAGCACTATCCCGGCATGACCGAAAAGGCTTTGCAGGGCATCGTCGACGAAGCCAAGACGCGCTGGGACGTGTACGAGGCGCTCGTCGTGCATCGGGTGGGAACACTGCAGCCGGAGGACCAGATCGTCCTGGTAGCGGTCACCAGCGCCCACCGCGGCGAGGCATTCGCCGCGTGCGAGTTCATCATGGATTACCTCAAGACACGGGCACCGTTCTGGAAGAAGGAAACGACCTCCGAAGGCACCCGATGGGTTGAGGCCCGGGCGAGCGACGAGGTGGCGGCACAGCGCTGGCAGGCGCCGGGCCACACGCCCGGGCGATCGTGAGCCGTACCGCGCCTGGTGCAGCGAACGGCGGTGACGCGCGGAGCGTGAACCGCAAGAATCCACGCCAGCTCACGGTGAGCGTCGTCCCGTCCTTTGCCGCGCGCCGGCTGCCGCCCCGCATGCGCAAATTCACGAACCAGCATCCCGAGATCGACCTCGACTTGTGCGCGAGTCCGGGGGCAGTTCGGAGGTCGACGAGCCGCGCGGCTCTGGCCGAACACAGGCCATGAGCAACGCGCCGACGCGGCTGATCGCCATCGACTGGGGTACCACCTCGGCACGGGCCTATCGCCTTGGCGATGGTGGCCAGGTGGTGGCCCAGCGCGCGGCGCCCTTTGGCGTGCAGCAGGTACGCAATGGCGCCTTCGCTGAGGCCCTGCGGGCACTGCTCGGCGACTGGCACGATCTCCCGGTACCGCGCCTCGCCTGTGGCATGGTCGGCAGCCGGCAGGGATGGATCGAGGCGCCGTACCGGCAATGCCCGGCGCCCGTCGACGATCTGGCGCGCGGGCTCACGATCACGCCAGGTGGGGAGCTCGCCATCGTCGCCGGCATCACCTGCCGAGATGCCGCCGGTGTGCCGGACGTCATGCGCGGCGAGGAAACCCAGATCGTCGGTTTGCTTGACAGTGCGCCTGCGGAGGCGCTCGTCATCCAGCCCGGAACTCACAGCAAATGGACGCGCGCGGGGGTCCCGGTCGCCGGCGCACCCGCCATCCACGCCTTCACCTCGTTCATGACCGGCGAAGTGTTCGCGCTTCTGCGGGAGCACAGCATCCTCGGCCGGCTCATGGGCGATGCCGACGGCTTCGACGGCGCGAGCTTCGACCGTGGCTTGGCGCACGGTGGCCGCGGGGTCGCCGGGGGGGACCTGCTGCATCAGATATTCGGGGCGCGCACCCTGGCGCTATTCGACGAGCTCGCCCCCGCGGCTGTCGCCGATTATCTCTCCGGTGTGCTGATCGGCGCGGAGATCGTTGCCGGGCGCGCGTGGGTTGCTGCTCAGGCGGCGTCGCCCCCAGGACCGGGTGCGATCTGGATCGCCGGCGCCCCGGATCTCTGCAACCGGTACGCGCGCGCCCTTGACCACGCAGGCGTCGAAACCCAGGTCGCACCCGCCGACGTCGCGGCCCGCGGCTTGTGGCGTCTTGCCGAGGGCGCCGGCCTCACTCACCCTGGAGATCGCTCATGATGTCGCCGCTATCGACCTTCCTGGCTCCGCTGCCGCTCATCGCCGTCCTGCGGGGCATCACCCCGGAGGAGATCGATGCGGTGAGTGACGCGCTGGTGGGTGCCGGCTTCCGGGTGCTCGAGGTGCCGCTCAATTCCCCGCAACCGTACGACTCGATCCGGCGGCTCGCTGCGCGCTTCGGCAAGCAATGCCTGGTCGGCGCGGGCACGGTCCTGGCAGCCGATGACGTCGGCCGGGTCGCGGCGGCGGGCGGGCACCTCATCGTCATGCCCCACGGCGACACCCGCGTCGTGCGCGAGGCAAAGCGCCAGGGACTCGTGTGTGTGCCCGGCGTCGCGACGCCGACCGAGGCATTCGCCGCCCTCGAGGCGGGTGCCGATGGCTTGAAGATGTTCCCAGCGGAGCAACTCGCGCCGGCGGCGCTCAAGGCATGGCGCGCCGTGCTGCCGCGCGGCACGCTGGTGTTTCCGGTGGGTGGCATGCGTCCGGACAACCTCGCCCCTTGGTGGGACGCTGGGGCAAGCGGGTTCGGCACGGGTTCGAATCTTTACAAGCCGGGCGCGACCGCGGCGGAGGTGCGCAACGTCGCCGAAGCATTCGCCAAGGCCGTGCAAGACTTGCCGCAACGGCAACGTCAATGACGAGCACGCCATCCACGGCCGCCGCACCGCACATCGTCGCCCTCGGCGAGCCAATGATCGAGTTCAACCAGACCCGAGCGGGCTCGGCGGACGCCCTCCTGCGCGGAGTGGGCGGGGACACGTCGAACATGGCGATTGCCGCGGCGCGCCTGGGACGCGGCCTGCCCGAGCCCCTGCGGGTCGCCTACGTCACCCGCGTCGGCGACGACGCCTTCGGGCGGCTGCTGCTCGCTCTCTGGCGCGAGGAGGGCGTCGACACCAGCGGTGTCGCGATCGACGCCACCGCCCCCACCGGGGTCTACTTCGTGTCGCACGGTCCGCAGGGCCACGAGTTCTCGTACCTGCGGGCCGGCTCCGCGGCGTCGCGCATGCGTCCGGAAGGACTACCCGCCGATCTCCTGCGCGCGGCGCGGCTGCTGCACGTGTCGGGGATCAGCGAGGCCATCAGTGCTTCGGCGTGCGACACGGTGCTGGCGGCCATCGAGCTCGCGCGCGCCGCCGGTGCGAAGGTGTCGTTCGATCCGAACCTGCGGCTGAAGCTCTGGCCGCTGTCCCGGGCGCGCGCCATCATCACCCACACCATCGCACAATGCGACATCTTCCTGCCCAGTCTCGACGAGATCCGGCAGCTTTCCGGTTACACGGACGTCGACGCCTTGATCGACTGGTCGCACGCCCGCGGCGCGCCACTGGTGATCCTCAAATGTGGTCCCGATGGCGTATGGGTGTCCGATGGCACGCGTCGCGCGCAGATCGCGCCGCACCAGGTCGACACCAAGGATGCGACGGGGGCGGGCGACTGCTTCGACGGTGCGTTCTGCGTGCGCACCCTGGCGGGCGACGCCCCGGTCGATGCGGCGCGCTACGCCAATGCCGCGGCGGCGCTTGCGACGACCGGCTACGGTGCGGTGGCGCCCTTGCCGACCGACGCGGCGGTACGCGCACTGCTCGACAGCCGATGAACGATCCCACGTTTCGTTCCGATCTGTACGCTGGCAAGGCGGTGCTGGTGGTCGGCGGCACCAGTGGCATCGGCGCCGGCATTGCTGCGGGGTTCGCGCGCTGTGGCGCGCAGGTGACGATCACCGGCGCCACGGCGGCGGAAGCGACGCGCGCGGCTGAGCTTGCCGACCTCGGCGGCTGCGTGGCGAAGGTCCTCGACGTGCGCGACGACGCGGCGGTGGTCTCGCTGTGCACGGGGCTGCGCGAGCTCGACGTCGTGGTGAACTGTGCGGGCATCATCCGCCGGGGCGTGGAGCACGATCCGGCGGTATTCGCCGAGGTGATCGACATCAATCTTTGCGGCACGCTGCGGGTGTGCAGTGCAGCCCGGCCGCTACTCGCCGCCCGCAAGGGGTCGATCGTCAACACCGCGTCGATGCTGTCGTTCTTCGGCGGCGGGCTCGTGCCCGGCTACAGCGCCAGCAAGGGCGGCATCGCCCAGCTCACCAAGTCCCTCGCCATCGCTTACGCGGCGGACGGCGTGCGGGTCAACGCCATCGCCCCCGGCTGGGTGGCGACGGCGCTGACCCAAGCATTGCAGGACGACCGCGAGCGCACCGCCGGCATCATGGCCCGTACCCCACTGGCGCGCTGGGGAACGCCCGAGGACATCGCCGGCGCGGTCCTGTTCCTGTGCTCCCCTGCGGCGCAATTCATCACCGGCGCCATCCTGCCGGTCGATGGCGGCTATCTGGTCGCATGAGCGCCCGTCGTGCGGGTCCGGCAGGCCGGGCTGCTTCCCCGACGTCGATCGAGGTCGCGGTGCAGCAGCTCGAGCAGGGACGCTGGGAAGCGGCGCACGCGATCGTGCAAAGCGAATCCGGCGCGCTCGCCTGCTGGGCACACGGCATCGTGCATCTGGTCGAGGGCGATCTCGATAATGCGCGGTACTGGTACGGCCGCGCGTCCAGACCATGGCCCGCTGCGCCTGCGGCTGACGCCGAGCTCGCGGCGCTGCGGGAAGTCCTCTCCGAACGTCAATCCTAGGGACGCCCATGATCGATCGCATCCAGCCCGAACTTGCCCTTGCCGCGCTGCCGGAGGACGAACGCGTCTGGGTGCCGCAGGCGCCGGACGTGTGGTTCCGGCCGTTGCTGCTCAACACCGTCAGCGGTGGCTGGTGCAACCTGCTGCGGGTGCGGCGTGCCGGCATCCTGTCGCGGCATCGCCATCCGATGGTCGTGGTCGGCTACGTGATCAAGGGCCGGTGGCGCTACCTCGAGCACGACTGGATTGCCGAGGAGGGGAGTTTCGTCTACGAGCCACCGGGGGAGGTCCATACCCTGGTGGTCCCCGAGGACTGCACCGAGATGATCACGTTGTTCAACATCAGCGGTGCGATGATCTATGTCGACGCCGAGGATCGCGTGACTGGCTACGAGGACGTCTGGACCAAGATCGACATGTGCCGCAGCCATTACGCCAGCGTCGGCCTCGGAGCCGGCTATGTCGACCAGTTCGTGCGTTGATGCGCGTCGGTTCGCGTCGCGAGCCCACCTGCGCGCCGCGGGTCGGCGAACCGGGTGGATGTCGGGGCACGCTCCCGCGCGCTGGCCGCTGACAACCGGCTACTGAGGGAGACGCACAGTCATGTCGTGGACCGGGTTCATGGCGGTGGGCGTCGGCGCAGCCGTCGGGGCGTGGGCGCGCTGGGGCCTGGGCGCCATGCTGAATCCGATGTTCCCGACCCTGCCGCTCGGGACACTGGCGGCGAATCTCACCGGCGGATTGCTGATCGGCCTGGCAATGGAGGCGGTCTCGCGGCACGGCGCGCTCGGCCCGGAGATGCGACTCTTGATCACTACGGGCTTTCTCGGCGGTCTCACGACGTTCTCGACCTTCTCGGCCGAGATCACGACCCTCGTGCTGCGCCGGGAGCTCCTCTGGACGGGCCTCGGTATCGCCGCGCACGTCATCGGATCGATCCTGCTCACCCTGGCCGGCATCATGCTGGCGCGCGCGCTCTACGCGTGGGGTGCACCGTAAACGCGTTTGTTCTACGTGCGTGCCGGTCGCGTCCGGCACCACCGCGGGGACGGGCACCCGCGCCGAATCGCGCTAGACTTTCCCTTTCCACCAAGCGAGACGATCATGCCCAAAGCCATTCGCATTCATTCCACTGGCGGTCCCGATGTGCTGCGCTACGAGGACGTTGCAGCCGGCGATCCGGGTCCAGGTGAGGCGCGCGTGCGCCATAGCGCCATCGGCGTCAACTACATCGACACCTATCACCGCTCCGGACTCTACAAGGTGCCGTTGCCCTCGGGCATCGGCTCGGAAGCAGCCGGCGAGGTGGAAGCCGTGGGTCCGGGTGTCGACTGGGTCAAGCCGGGCGATCGCGTGGCCTATTGCGGCGGTCCCTTGGGTGCCTACAGCACGGCGCGGGTCATGCCCGCGGAACGGCTGGTGAAGATTCCCGACGGCATCAGCGACCGCGCCGCCGCGACGCTCATGCTGAAGGGGCTCACGGTGCAGTACCTCTTGCGCCAGACCTTTCCGCTCAAGGGTGGCGAGACGATCCTGTTCCACGCGGCCGCGGGCGGCGTGGGGCTGCTAGCCTGCCAGTGGGCACGCGCGCTTGGTGTCACCATGATTGGCACCGTCGGCTCCGACGAGAAGGCCGAGCTCGCCCGCGCCCACGGCTGCGCCCACACCATCGTGTACGGCCGCGAGAATTTCGTTGAGCGGGTGAAGGAAATCACCGGCGGCAAGGGTGTTCCGGTGGTCTACGACTCGGTGGGCAAGGATACTTTCCCGGCATCGCTCGATTGCCTGCAACCCCGCGGTCTGTTCGTGACCTTCGGCAGCTCATCTGGGCCGATTACGGCCTTCGATGTCGGCTTGCTCGCTGCCAAGGGATCGCTGTACGTGACCCGGCCGACGCTGTTCACCTATGCGGCGAAGCGTCCCGAACTGGTCGCCATGGCAAACGAAATGTTCGACTTGGTCCGGCAAGGCAAGATCAAGAGCGAGCCTCGGCAGGACTTTCCGCTTGCCGACGCCGGCGATGCGCACAAGGCGCTAGAGTCGCGGGCGACGACGGGTGCGACCGTTCTCATGCCATGACGCTCGACGCGCGTCAGTTCTCACGCGCGGCGTCGTTGACGAGCGCGCGCGCGGCGTCGCCGAGCTCGGATGCCACGAGGCCCACCGGTCCCCGACCGCGACCGACCAGGGCATCGGCGGCTGCGCCATGCAGGCACACCGCGTAGCGCAAAGCATCGTGAGGCGCGAGCCCCTGCGCGAGCAGCGCGCCGGCCATGCCGGCGAGCACGTCGCCCGAGCCGGCCGCCGACAGGCCCGGATTGCCGCTGGCATTGATGGCCCAGCTTCCCTCGGGGCTGGCGACAATGCTGCCTGCGCCTTTCAGGACCACGTGGGCGCCCAGGGTGTGCGCGAGCTCGAGGCACGCCCCGAGTCGATCGGCTTGAATGCTTTTCGTGTCCGTACCGCATAGCCGTGCGGCCTCGGCCGGGTGCGGGGTCAGGAGCGTCGCGCCGTGCCGGTCCGTCAAGGTTCGTCGCAGTCCGGCATCCTTGGCCACGAGGTTGAGCGCATCGGCGTCGAGGACCAGCGGCACGTCGGCTTCCAGGGCGCGCCGCAGGAGTGCTGCCGTGGCCGCGGTCGCGCCCAAACCCGGGCCGACCACCAGCACGTCGGCACCCGCATCCAGGACGGCCTTGGCGGTGTTCACCATCAGTTCGAGCGCGCCGAAGTCGGCAGCGGGATGGGTTCGGGCGGCGTAACCCACGCGCACCCGTCCCGCGCCGGTGCGCAGCGCCGCGCGTCCGGCGAGCAAGGGCGCACCGATCATGCCCTCGCCCCCGCCGATAATGCCGAGGGTTCCGAAGGTCCCTTTATGCACGTTCTTCTGCCGGCGCTGCAGGGGTCCGGGCAAGTCATGCGCGAGCGCCGGCCAAGTGAGCCAATGGCCGGGACCGCGCGCCCGAACCACAGGACCCAACCCAAGGTCGTGAACGTAGAGCGTGCCGGAGCGATCGATGCCGGCACCAGTGACGAGACCCGGCTTGAGCGCGATGAACGTCGAGGTCGCGCGGGCGGTGATGGCCGGACCGATCGCGTGACCGCGATCGGCATCGAGGCCGCTCGGCAGATCGAGTGCCAGGACCGGGATGCCGGATGCATTGGCCCACGCGATCCATCCGGCGTACGGTGCATCGATCGGCCGGGTGAGACCGATCCCGAAAAGACCATCGACGATGAGCGTCCCCCGCCACTGCCGGGGGAGATCCGCGCAAGGCGTACCTCCAGCATCCAGAAATGCGGCATACGCGGCGGCAGCGTCGGCCGGCAAGCGGGTGCGGTCACCGGCGAACACGACGGTAACGTCGAAGAACCAGGCGCGCAAATGACGCGCCACCACGAAGGCGTCACCACCATTGTTGCCAGGGCCGGCCAGCACCAGCACCGAGCCCGCGCCATCGGCGAGGGTGCGCGCGACCTCGGCCGCAGCGAGGCCGGCCCGCTCCATGAGCGAAACGCCGCTGGAGACGGCCTCTGCCTCGACACCGCGGATATCGGCGGCGCGGAGAATGAGCGCGAGCGTGGCAGCGGTCGGGTCGAGTTGCATGGCGACGATTATAGGTGTCCGGCAGGCCGCTAACGCGAGGACGCTACCGCAAGGCCGCTAACGTGAGGACGCTACCGCAAGGCCGCTAACGCGAGGACGCTACCGCAAGGCCGCTACCGCAAGGCCGCTAACGCGAGGACGCTACCGCAAGGCCACTACCGCAAGGCCACTACGCGCAAGGCCACTACCCAAGGAACGCCGGACCGACGCGATGGATGAAGCACGCACGCGGCCTGCAAGAGTCTCCTTCGGCGACGCTGAGGGAGGTATCGCCAGCGCGAACTCGCGTTCGGTGACGTCAAGCACACAGGTCTCGCGCGCGCTGCGCACATCCCATCGTTCCGGTCGTCGACCGGGATGCGATAATTCATCCCACGTGCCGCCGACTGCCGACTCGCAATGCCGAATGCCGAAATCCTGATGTTGCGGGGGCGCAGTGCGCGCTCGCCCTTTCGCATCGCCAAGCTCCTCGCGGCCTTCGGCGACCAGTGTCCCGGACAGCGGATCGGTACGGTCACGGCGGTCTTCTGGCATTTCGTCGAAACCACTCGGCCGCTGTCCCCCCCGGAACAGTTCGTGCTCGACCGCCTGCTCGAATACGGTCCGCGCGATGTGGTCGACCCGCAGGACGACGCGTCGCTGATGGTTATCCCGCGGCCGGGCACGATCTCGCCCTGGTCGTCGAAGGCGACCGATATCGCCCGCAACTGCGGTCTCGACGCCGTCACGAGGATCGAGCGGGGCGTGGCCTACGGACTTGGTGGTGCCGACGCTGGCAACGCGGCGCTCCGCGCGGCGCTCCTCCCCCTGATCCACGATCGCATGACCGAGGTCGTCGTCCCCGGCGCCGAAGCGGCACGGGCGCTCTTCGCCCACGTGATGCCACGGCCGATGCAGACGATTCCGTTGCGCGCGGAAGGACGCGAAGCGCTGGTCCGCGCCAATGCCGAGCTCGGCCTGGCCCTGGCGCCGGACGAGATCGACTACCTCGACGCCAACTTTCGGCGCCTGAGTCGCGATCCGACCGATGTGGAACTCATGATGTTCGCGCAGGCCAACTCGGAGCACTGCCGGCACAAGATCTTCAATGCGAGCTGGATCATCGACGGCGCGCCGCAGGATAAAAGCCTGTTCGGCATGGTTCGGCACACCCATGCCACGCACCCCGAGGGCACCATCGTCGCCTATATCGACAATGCGGCGGTGATGCAGGGCACGCAAGCGGCGCGCTTCTATCCCGACTCCGAAGGTCGCTATCGCACGGTGCCCGCGCTCACCCACACCGTGATGAAGGTGGAGACCCACAACCATCCCACCGCCATCGCCCCGTTCCCCGGCGCGGCAACCGGCGCCGGCGGCGAGATCCGCGACGAAGGTGCGACCGGGGTCGGTGCCAAGCCGAAGGCCGGTCTCACCGGGTTCACGGTATCGAACTTGCACATACCCGGACTCGCCCAGCCGTGGGAAACGCGCTACGGCAAGCCGGACCGAATGGCGTCCGCGCTCGCGATCATGCTCGAGGGACCGATCGGCGGCGCGGCATTCAACAACGAGTTCGGTCGACCGAATCTGCTCGGCTACTTCCGCACCTTCGAGCAGGTGGTGGACGGCGAGGTCCGCGGCTATCACAAGCCGATCATGCTCGCCGGCGGGATGGGCAACATTGCCGCCAGCCACACCCACAAGCACGCGATTCCGCCGGGCGCGCTGCTCATCCAGATGGGCGGCCCGGGAATGCTCATCGGTATGGGGGGAGGGGCCGCATCGTCGATGGCCACCGGCACCAACACCGCCGATCTCGATTTCGATTCGGTGCAGCGGGGCAATGCCGAGATCCAGCGCCGCGCCCAGGAGGTGATCGATCGCTGCTGGCAGCTCGGGTCCGCCAACCCCATCCTGTCGATCCACGATGTCGGCGCCGGCGGCCTCTCCAATGCGCTGCCCGAGCTGGTGCACGGTGGCGGTGCTGGCGGCGATTTCGACCTGCGCGCCATTCCATCAGAGGAAAGCGGCATGTCGCCGCGCGAGGTTTGGTGCAACGAGGCGCAGGAACGCTACGTGCTCGCCATCGCCGCCGCCGATCTGCCGCGCTTTCGCACCATGGCCGAACGCGAGCGCTGTCCGTTTGCGGTCGTGGGCGAGGCGAGCGGATCCGGACTCTTGCGGGTGCGCGACCCGCACTTCGGCACTACCCCGGTCGACATGGATCTCGAGGTCCTGCTGGGCAAGCCGCCACGGATGACGCGCGACGTGCGGCATCGTCCCCGCCAACGGCAACGTCTGGACTTGGCCGGAGTCACCGTGCGCGATGCGCTCTACCGCGTGTTGCACCTGCCTGCGGTGGCCGACAAGTCGTTCCTCGTCACCATCGGCGATCGTACGGTCGGCGGGCTGTGCACCCGCGATCCGATGGTCGGGCCGTGGCAGGTTCCGGTCGCGGATGCGGCGGTCACGCTGATGGATTTCGAAGGCTACGCGGGCGAGGCGATGGCGATCGGCGAGCGCACGCCGGTGGCGCTGATCGATGGTCCCGCGTCGGGCCGCATGGCCGTCGGTGAGGCGATCACCAACATCGCCGCCGCCGGCATCGACAGCCTCGGCGCGATCAAGCTCTCGGCGAACTGGATGGCGCCCGCGGGGCACCCCGGCGAGGATGCAGCCTTGTTCGATACCGTTCGGGCGGTGGCCATGGAGCTCTGCCCGGCGCTGGGTATCAGTATTCCGGTCGGCAAGGATTCGATGTCCATGCGCACCACCTGGCGTGACGGTGAATACGACAAGGCCGTCACCGCGCCGATCTCGCTCATCGTTTCGGCGTTCGCGCCGGTGCCCGACGCGCGTCGTGTCCTGACCCCGTTGTTGACGCGTGACGAGGCTGCCACCACCCTCGTGTGGGTGCGCTTGGCGGAGCAGCATCGCCTGGGCGCGAGCGCGCTGGCGCAGGTCTGTGGCCAGCTTGGCGACGAGCCGCCCGACGTCGATGATCCGCGCGCGCTGCGCGCCTTTTTCGCAATCATCCAAGCGCTCCACCGGGAGAATCGGCTGCTGGCCTACCACGATATCGGCGATGGCGGGTTGGTCGTGGCGTTGTGCGAGATGGCTTTTGCGACGCGCGCCGGACTGTCGATCACGCTGCCCGGAGGCGTGGATCCGCTGGCGTTGTTGTTCGCGGAGGAGCTCGGCGCCGTCGTCCAGGTACGCGCCGGCGACGCCGACGCCGTGGTGCGCGCATGCATGGCGGAGGGCCTGGCGGCACGCACCATCGGCAGCCCCGCCGAGGGCGGGCGGATTCGGATCGAGATAGATGACGCGATCGTGCTCGACGAGGCACGGTCGTCGCTGCATCGGGCCTGGTCAGCGACCACGCACGCCTTGCAGCGGCTGCGCGACCATCCGCAGGCGGCCGACGAGGAATACGCTCGACTCGACGACCTCGACGATCCGGGGCTTTCCGCACGGCTATCGTTCGCCATGGCGGCTCCTGCCATCCACATCGGCGCGCGCCCGGCGATCGCGATCCTACGCGAGCAGGGCGTCAACGGTCAGGTGGAGCTCGCCGCCGCATTCACCCGCGCGGGGTTCGACGCGTACGACGTACACATGACCGATATTCTGGCCGGCCGGACGAGCCTCGCCCGTTTCCAGGGTTTTGCAGCGGGGGGCGGCTTCTCCTATGGCGACGTGCTGGGCGCCGGTGAAGGCTGGGCGAAATCCATCCTTTTCAACACCCGCGCCCGCGAGGATTTCACGGCGTTCTTCGCGCGCACCGATACCTTCGCGATCGGCATCTGCAACGGCTGCCAGATGATGAGCAACCTGCACGAACTCATTCCCGGCACCGCGCACTGGCCGCATTTCGTGCGTAACCGCTCGGAGCAGTTCGAGGCGCGAATGGTCATGGTGGAGATCCTGCCTTCGCCATCGCTGTTCTTTCGCGACATGGCGGGCAGCACTTTTCCGGTGGTCACCGCGCACGGCGAGGGCTATGCTGAGTTCCGCAACGACGCCCATCGTGCAGCGTCGCAGGAGCGGGTGACGCTGCGCTATGTCGATCACCGCGGCGCGGCAACCGAGCGCTATCCGTTCAATCCCAACGGCTCACCCGAGGGGATCACCGGACTCACCAACGACGATGGCCGCTTTTCGATCCTGATGCCGCATCCGGAGAGGGTGTTCCGGGCGGTGCAGATGTCGTGGCATCCGCCGGAGTGGGCGGGCGATTCCCCGTGGATGCAGATGTTCTACAACGCCCGTCGCTGGATAGCATCATGACCCCCGCACGCGTGTGGAGGGCCTTGAATCGATCATCTCGTTCCGGCCCGCCGGCTATGGAGTCGTCGTGAAGCTCACGGTCTATTCGATCAATGGGGTCACGCCGGTCGTCGACCCCAGTGCCTTCGTGCATCCCAGCGCTACGCTCATCGGCGACGTCATCGTCGGCGCCGGATGTTACGTCGGACCGGGCGCGAGCCTGCGGGGCGACTTCGGGAGGCTCGAGCTTCGTGCCGGCTCCAACGTGCAGGATTGCTGCACACTGCATGGCTTTCCCGGCAAGGACACCGTCGTCGAGGAGGACGGCCATATCGGCCACGGCGCCATCCTGCATGGCTGCGTCGTGCGCCGCAACGCGCTCGTGGGCATGAACGCCGTCATCAACGACAACGCCGAAGTCGGCGAGTCGGCTATCGTCGCGGCGATGGCGTTCGTCAAGGCCGGCATGGTCATTCCGCCGCGCATGCTGGTCGCGGGGCTTCCCGCGAAGATCGTCCGCCCGCTGACCGACGACGAGATCGCCTGGAAGACTGAAGGTACGCGCAGCTATCAGGAGCTTGCCGTGCGCAGCCTCACCACCATGCAGCCGACCACCGCGTTGAGCGCCCCGGAACCCGATCGCAAGCGGATCCCCCTGCCCGAGCTCCTGCCCCTTTCCGAAATGAAAGAACGGGGGCGGGGGCCAGGCGAGCCCTCCTCGCGCTGAACGATCGAACTCAACCCCGCATCGGCCCCACGAAAGGAACTCCGTTGTCCACTGACTTACCATCGCAGTCATTGTCCGAGCTCGATCGTCGGCTCGCCGCAGGCGCGACGACGTCGGTTGCCATTGTGGAGGCGTGCCTCGCCAGTATCGAGGCACAGGATCAACAGCTCCATGCCTTCATCGAGGTCTATCGCCGCGATGCCGTGCGACTTGCGGAGGCCGCCGATCGCGAGCGTGCGGCGGGCTTTGTCCGTAGTCCGCTGCACGGCCTGCCGATCGCGGTCAAGGACCTGTTCCACATTGAAGGTCGACCGACGACGGCAGGCTCGAAGAGCTGGCATGGCCGCATCTCGACCGAGACGGCGCTGTGCGTCCGGCGGCTTCTCGATGCCGGCATGATTCCGCTCGGCAAGACCCACCTGGTCGAGTTCGCCTACGGCACCTGGGGTACCAACAAGCCGATGGGCACACCCTGGAATCCGGCGGACCGCACCGTGCACCGCGTGGCCGGCGGCTCGTCGTCGGGGTCGGCGGTCGCGGTCGCGGCGGCGATGGCGCCGGCGGCCCTCGGCACGGACACCGGCGGGTCGGTGCGGATACCTGCGGCGCTCTGTGGTCTTGTCGGTCTCAAGCCGACCTACGGACGCATTTCCCTGGACGGGGTCGTGCCGCTCTCGCGGACCCTTGATTCCGTCGGGCCGTTGACCCGCACTGTTGAGGACGCGGCGCTGATCGCGGCGGTCATGGCCGGTGAACCGCCGCCTCGCTTCGGTGACCGGCCGTCCATCGAGGGCACCCGCATCACCGCCATCGCGCCGGAACAGTTTCCCGATTTCATCGAGCCGGGCGTGATCGCAGCGTTCGACGCCACGGTCGCGCGGCTGCGCGACCTCGGCGCCAGGGTCGAAGTCGCGACCATCCCGTTCGATTTCTCTGCACTCGGCACGCGCAACGGCCGAATCATCGGCATGGAAGGCTATGCGGAATATCGTCGTGTGATCGACGACCCGGCCGCGGAAGTCGATCCTGGCGTGCGCGCACGGATGCTGCTCGGCAAGACCGCGACCGCGGCGGATTACCTGGACGCCCTCGCCGAACGTCGCGAGGCGATGGCCCGGTTCGATGCATGGATGGCCGATCGCGAGGCGTTATTGACGCCGATGCTGCCGATCACCGCGCGGCCGGTCGCCGAAGTCGACGAAATGGCGTTCCCGCTAGCGACCTGGTCGCGCGCCGTGAACTACCTTGGCGCATGCGCGGCGTCACTGCCGGTCGACGTCGCCGGCAGCTTGCCGATCGGCATGCAGTTCATCATGCGCGGCGGCGAAGACGCACGACTGGTCGCGTTGTGTCGCGGCGTGTCGTTGCGGTAGCCGAGGCCACCCGAAATCTGCGCCGGGGATGGCGCGCTGGCCGCGGTCCGGCGCGTGCCCGAGCGCGTGCCGCGACCCGGCCGACCGTGCCGGTCCGGCGCTAGAAGCCGGCGGCGCAGCCGTCGCGTCGCGGATCGGATGCGCCGATGTAGCCGTCCTCGATGCGCACGATGTACTGCCCCGCGCCGAAGTCCATGTAGGAGTCTTCCACGGCGCTGAGCTTGTGCCCGAGCGCGCGCAACCCGTCACGCAGCGCCGGGCTGGCCGATGGCTCGAGGTCGATCGACATCCGGCCGCTGACTTTCCAGCGCGGCGCGTCGAGCGCCGCCTGCGGATTCATGCCGTAGTCGAGCAGGCGCACGAGGGTTTGCACGTGCCCCGGTGGTTGGATCGGACCGCCCATGACTCCGAAGGCCGCAAGTGGTGCGCCGTCCTGGGTGAGGAAACCTGGAATGATGGTGTGATACGGCCGCTTGCCACCACCAACCTCGTTCGGATGACGCAGCTCGAGAGTAAAGCCGGCGCCCCGGTTCTGCAGGCTGATGCCCGTGCCTGGCACCACGACGCCCGAGCCGAAGCCCATGTAATTGGATTGAATGAGCGAGACCATCATGCCATCCCCGTCCGCCGCACAGAGGTACACCGTCCCGCCGCGCGGCGGGTCGCCGGGGCCAAAGTCCTGGGCACGATTGCGATGGATCAGCTGTGCGCGTGAGGCGAGGTAGTCCGGGTCGAGCAAATCAGCGGGCGCGACCTGCATGGTGCGAGGGTCGCTGACGTAGCGGTGGGCATCGGCAAAAGCCAGCTTCATCGCCTCGATCTGCAGGTGCTGGCTTTCGACCGAGTCGGGATGCAATGCCGACAGGTCGAACGCGCGCAGCATGCCAAGCGCCATTTGTGCGGCGATGCCTTGCCCATTCGGAGGTATCTCGTGCACGGTCGCGCCACCGTAATCGAGACCGAGCGGCCGCACCCAGTCGATTGAGTGGCTCGCGAAGTCGTCGAGGGTATGCGCCGCCTCGTGGGCATGGGCATGCGCGACCATCGCTTCGGCGAGCTCGCCGCGATAGAAGGCATTGCCCTGGGTGGCGGCGATGCGCTCCAGGGTTCGCGCCATCGCCGGGCACGAGAAGAGCTCGCCGGGATGCGGCGCGCGCCCGCGCGGCAGGAACGTTTCGGGAAAGCCAAGGTGTGTGGGCAGGACGGAGACAGCGGCCTGCCATTTACTCGCCACTACCGGCGAGACATGATAGCCATCGTGGGCGTAATGAATGGCCGGTGCGAATAATGCGTCGAAGGGTACGCGGCCATAGCGCTGCGCGAGTGCTGCCCAGCCGGACACTGCCCCCGGGATGGTGACCGGCTCCCAGCCGCGCTCCGGCATCGCGCGGCGCCCCGCGTAGCGCTCCCGCGTCACCGCCGCCGGCGCACGGCCGGACGCGTTCAGGCCGACGAGCTCGCGGCCATCCCACACGATGGCGAACAGGTCGCTGCCGAGGCCATTGCTGCACGGCTCGACTACGGTGAGGGCGATGGCCGCCGCCAGCGCCGCGTCGACGGCATTGCCGCCACGCTGCAGCATGGCCAGTCCTGCCTGGACCGCCAGCGGCTGGGATGTCGCGACGACGTTGCGGGCGCATATCGGCTGCCGTCGGGACGGGTAGGGCAATGCCCAGTCGAGGCGATGGCGCAGGCTCATGGATGGTGCGTCCGCCGCTTGCTGCGCATGGCAATCAAGAAACGCGGGCGGGTCACGTTTCCTCGACGAAGACTTCCTCGCGCTTTTTCTTGATGTTCGGCAGCGCGATCAACAGCAACAGCGCAACGGCGAGCAACAACAGCACCAGCGATATCGGACGCGTAACAAAGACCGAGAGATCGCCGCGCGACAACAACAGCGCCCGGCGGAGGTTCTCCTCCATCATGGGCCCGAGCACGAAGCCCAGCAGCAATGGCGCAGGCTCACAGCCCAGCTTGACGAAGAGGAATCCCAGGAACCCGAAAACAGCGGTCTGACTGACGTCGAAATCGGTGTTGTTGATGGTGTACACACCGATCGAACAGAACACCAGGATCAGCGGAAACAGAAGGCGATAAGGAACGCGCAGCAACTGAACCCATATGCCGATGAGCGGCAGATTCAGCACTACCAGCATCAGGTTGCCGATCCACATCGAGGCGATCAGGCCCCAGAACAGCGCGGGATTGGAGGTCATCACCTGCGGCCCAGGCTGGATGTTGTGGATGGTCATCGCCCCGACCATCAGCGCCATCACAGCGTTTTCGGGGATGCCGAGCGTGAGCAGCGGAACGAACGACGATTGCGCTCCGGCATTGTTGGCGGACTCCGGTCCGGCGACGCCCTGGATGGCGCCTTTGCCGAACTCGCTTGGATCGGCGGAAACCTTCTTCTCCACTGCATACGAGGCGAACGAAGAGAGCATGGCGCCGCCTCCAGGCAGCAACCCCAGCACGGAGCCGATGCCGGTGCCACGCAGGATTGCCGGCCACGCCTTCCTGAACTGCTGCCGGTCGAGCCAAAGGCCGGTGACTTTACTGGTGATGATCTCGCGCTTTTCGGAGGTCTGCAGGTTGAGCAGAATTTCTGCAAAGCCGAACAGACCCATCGCGACGCTCGCAATGCCCAAGCCGTCGCTCAACTCGGGAACCCCGAACGCGAAGCGCTGCACCCCCGAATTGACGTCGGTGCCGACGAGCCCCATGATCAGGCCGAGCAGCACCATCGAGATGGCATGCAGCAGCGATCCATGCGCGAGCACGACGGCGCCGATGAGGCCCAGGCACATCAGCGAGAAATATTCGGCCGGGCCGAATTTGAGCGCGAACTCGGAGAGTGGCGTGGCCACCGTGGCAATCATTACCGTTGCCACGCTCCCGGCAAAGAACGACCCAATTGCCGCAACGAACAGCGCCGCCCCCGCCTGGCCCTTGCGCGCCATTTGGTAACCGTCGAGACAGGTCACCGCCGCCGATGTTTCGCCCGGCATGTTGAGGAGAATCGCGGTCGTTGATCCGCCGTACTGGGCGCCATAGTAAATGCCCGCCAGCATGATCAGCGCGCTGACCGGTTGCAGCGCGTAGGTGATGGGCAGGAGCATCGCAATCGTGGCCACCGGACCGATGCCCGGAAGCACCCCGATCAGCGTCCCGACCAGGCAGCCGATGAACGCGTACAGGAGATTGACCGGCGAGAATGCGACGCCGAACCCGAGGGCGAGGTGTTGCAGGAGTTCCATCGCGCCTCTCCTCTAGTTGAACGCAGGCCAGATTGGCAGCTGAATGCCGAGCGCATAGGCGAACACGGCAACGCAGAGTATCGCCATCGCCACGCCCGCCACCGCAGCCTCCTTCGGGCGAAACTCGTGGCTCGCCGCGGCGGAGGCAAACACTAGGAAGATCGTCGAAAGTGCAAGGCCGACGTGTTGAACCATCAGCCCGAAGATGACGACGCTGCCAAGCACGACGATGATTGGCCGCCATCTCCAGCCCGTGATCACGCCGCTTGGCGAGCGGAAGCTGCGTAGTACGCTCAGCGCACCCAGAAACATCAGCAAAACGCCAAGTGCACGAGGGAAATAGCCAGGCCCCATTCGCGCTGCGGTGCCCATTGCGTATTTACTGCCGAAGTAAACCGTGGCTGCACCGACCGTAATGAACAGAATCCCCGACCAAAAATCCTGCTGCCCCCGAATGAATTTCATGATCAACTCAGCTATGTGGCCAATGAGGACGCTGAAAATACTGCGGGCTGGATCATAACATCGAGCGGCACGGTGGTTGATGACGTATTACGCCAGCAATTGCAAGCAGGGGTACACCCAGTGCGCTCCGTACGACGGCGCGCTCACGCGTTACGTTATCGTCCCCGAGCATCCAATGCTGGAGCGGCATACACGATTGTGTCAAGAGTCTTTCGCATTTTCTTGGGGTGGTAGCTAGATCGTCCCAAGCAGTTGCCTCCTCGGGCAGCGGATTGAGCAGCGTTTCTATGGCCGGATAACGCCTTGCCCCACTGCGTACGCGCGATGCGTCGCAATTGGTGCCGCCACTCACATCGAGGCCGAACGTCCGTCCGGGAATGCGCGACCACGTGCGTGCGACGTCGCTGGCAAGACCCACATTCGACGCGCCCGGATCCTGGCGGCGGGCGAAAAAAAGGCAGACGGTGTCGTCTGCCTTTTGTGCTGCGGGGGGAGCGTTCTTTACATACCGCCCTTGGCGCGCAACTCGCGGAAATACTGGTCGAGGTGCTGACCCTGCAGGCGCTGTTGCAGCTGGGGCTTCACTTCCTCGAAGGACGGAATCTTGGCATCGCGCGTGTCATCGAGCCTGATCACGTGCCAGCCGAACTGCGTCTGCACTGGCACGGCAGTGAACTTGCCTTTTTCGAGCTTTACCATCGCGTCCGAGAAAGGCTTCACGAAGTTCGCGGGGGCATTCCAGTCGAGATCGCCGCCGTTGGCCTTAGAGCCCGGGTCCTTGGAGCGCTCCGCGAGCTTCTCGAATTTCTCGCCCTTCTGCAGCGACGCGACGATCTCCTTGGCTTCGTCTTCCTTGTCGACCAGGATATGGCGTACCTTGTATTCCTTGTCGCCGAGCTGCGACTTGATGGTCTCGTATTCCTTTTTGAGAGCCGCATCGGTGATCGGGTTGCTCTTCGCCCAGTCGGCGACCTGTGCACGCACCAGCACGGTTTGCGCGGCGAGGTCCATCTGGGTCTTCACGTCGGCATTCTTGTCGAGGCCTTTTCTCTTGGCCTCGCGCACCAGCAGCTCGCGAGTATTGAGCTCGTCACGGATGGCGTTGCGCAGTTCCGGCGAATCCGGTTGCCCTGCAGCCAGGCGCTCCTTGAGCAGATAGTCGAATTGCGGCTTGGAGAAAAGATCCTTGGATGTGCCGGCGGCGGGTGCGGTGGCGGACACAGAAGGGGCAGCCGCCGCCCCGGCGGATGCGCCCGCGGCGGCGGCTACAGGGGCGGCTGCGCCCTTGGCGTTGTTGCCCTTGGCTGCCGGCGCGGCAGTCTGCGCGGCAGCTTGCGAGATGCCGGAGAGCGCGAGCACTGCGGCGACCGCGGCAACGGTGAGGGAATGCTGGGTCATGAGAAAAGATCCTCTGGTTGGTGAAGCGAGGTGCTTCGGTGAGCTGGGTGGATCAAGATGGGAATTCTTCTGGCGTGAGCGCCCGCAGGGACAGAGCGTGCACGGCATGCGGCAGGAGGTCGCCGACCTGCCGATACACCCGCTGGTGACGCTCGAGGCGCGACAGGCCGGTGAAAGCATCGGACACGATCAGTACCGAAAAGTGCCCGCCACCGCCCGCTTCGGCATGACCGACGTGGTCCCGGCTGTCATCGTGGATCTCCAGCACGGCGGGCTCGAGCACGGCCAGACGGTCGCGCAGCGTCGCAGCCACGTCCATCACTTGGTCTCCTCCACGTAGCGGGCGAGGAGGGCGCCCTGGGCCACGGCGAAGAGCAGGAAAAGACCCGTCGCGCCCCAGACTTTGAAATTCACCCATGTATCGGTGGAGTAATGGAACGCGACATACCAGTTGGCCACTCCCATGAACGCGAAAAAGCCGATCCACGCCCAGGTGAGCGAGTTCCAGACCGCCGCCGGCAGCTCGACCCCCTTCATAACGCTGCTGATCAGGTTGCGCCCGAAGGCGAGCCGCCCCACCAGCAATGTCAGCCCGAAAAGGGCGTAAAGCACCGTCGGCTTCCACTTGATGAAGGTCTCGTCGTGCAGAATCAGCGTGGCGCCGCCGAAGATCACGATGATCCCAAGCGACAGCCAGTGCACGGTGGCGATCTTCCGGCCCGAGAAGTGCAGCCAGGCGATCTGGGCGATGGACGCCGCGATGGCCACTCCGGTGGCGACGTAGATGCCCTGCCATTTATAGGCGAGGAAGAAAAGAACGAGCGGGAAATAATCGGCCAGAAACTGCATAACCGCCTATTATAGCAAGTTCTCTTGTCCAGTTTCCGGGTGGCATCCGAGGCGGTTTTGCGCCCGTCGTGGACGGGTTCGCTTCCGACATAACGGCCCACACCACCCGCGGTTCCCGGCCACCCGGGCTCCCCACCACCCGCGGCTCCCCACCACCCGCGGCTCCCCACCACCCGCGGTTCTCCCATGCAGGTCGTGACGTCCTGTTGCCGGAGTGTGCCGGAGGCATGGCGCGGGCGCAGTGAGTCAGGCGGGGATCTCGTTGCCTCCCAGGGGCATCTCCGCACCGGCCTCGCCCTCGAAATGGGTGGCGATCGCCTGCGCCCGGCGACCCCGCTCCCCCAGCCAGCGCACCAGCTCGTCGCGGTAGCCGTGGGTGACCCAAACCTCCTCGGGGTCGGCCGCGGCAATGGCTGCATTGAGGCCTTCCCAGTCGGCGTGATCGGATAGGGCAAAGCCCCGGTCGTAGCTCGCCCGCCGACGGGTGCCGCGGATGGCCATCCAGCCCGACGCGAAGCCGCTATCGAAGGGCGCGAACCGATGCACCCAGCGGGTCCCCCGGGCGGATGGGGGCGCCAGGACCAGCGTCTCCCCCCAGGGGGTCGTGGTAGGCGCGGTCGCGACCGGCTGGGTCGACGGCAAAGCCACCCCAGCGTCGCGATAGGCCTCGTTGAGCCGCTCGACAGCGCCATGGCAGAACACCGGTCCCGGCAGTGATCCGCCATAGTGCTGGGCGAGGCCCGCCAGGATGCGCTGTGCCTTGCCCAGCGCGTACGCGAACAGCACGCTTGCGACGCCCTCGGAACGGTTCCTTTCCCACCAGCGGGCGATGTCGGCCACGATACGTGCGGGAGGATCCCAGCGATAGATCGGCAAGCCGAACGTCGATTCGGTGATCAGCACGTCGCAGCGGACGGGCTCGAACGGCGCGCACGTCGGATCCGGGGCGAGCTTGTAGTCACCACTGACCACCCAGGTGCGGCCCCGGTGCGCGAGACGAACCTGGGCACTCCCGAGCACGTGGCCGGCCGGGTGCAGCGAAACGTCCACCGACCCGATGCGACGCGTCGCGCCATAGGCCAGGGTCTCGATTGCGGCATCGGCGCCCAGGCGTCGCGTCAGCAACGGCAGGCCTGTCTCGGCCCCCAAGTAGGCAGCGCTGCCAGGGCGGGCATGATCGCCGTGGGCGTGGGTGATGACGGCGCGCGCCACGTTGCGCCAAGGATCGATATGGAAGTCGCCCGCGGGACAATAGAGCCCGGCGTCCGTCAAGGTGAGGAGCGGCGCTTCGGCCACGAGGGAGGTCGACGCCGACACGCGCGTTCGCTACATCGCGGGGGCGACGCCCGCATCGGTTTGCGAGCGCAGGCGCGGGAAGCGCCGCGTCATGCGCAGCCAATCAAACACGGGCCCGGGATCGGTCTTCCTGTCCGGCGCGATCTCGCTGTGCCCCACCAGCGCTTCGATCGGATAATGCCCAGCGAGTGCCTCCACGAGCGCGTCCAGGACTGCGTACTGCTGCGCGGTGTACGCCACGTCGTCACAGCCTTCCAGTTCGATGCCGATCGAGAAGTCGTTGCAGCGTGCGCGTCCCGCCCAGCACGACGGGCCGGCGTGCCAGGCACGCTCGGTGAAGGCGACGAACTGCACGAGCGAGCCGTCGCGGTGGACCAGCACGTGCGCACTCACCCGTCGGTCGGCGATGCTCTCGAAGTAGGGATGTGCCCTCGGGTCGAGCGTGTTGGTGAACAGCGCCTCGACCCAGGAGCCGCCAAACTCGCCTGGAGGAAGGGAGATCCCGTGCACCACCACGAGGTCGATCACCGCACCGTCCGGACGCGCGTCGCGGTTGGGCGAATCGACGTGGCGCACGCCTTCGAGCCGCCCGTGTGCGTCGATACGGAGTGCGGACGGCGTTGCGGGAGCCGGCGTTGCAGCCGGTGATGAGCATTCGCGGCGGGGCATTTTCCGAGTCGGCTTGCTTGCGGGCAGGGGCCGGCATTCAGTGCAGCGGCCCGCAGTTGCGAATGAGCTCGGAGGATGCCCGCAAGAGCTCGTCGATCTCGGGTGAACCTCCCTTATGCCGGAAGGTGAGGTCGAGCGCGGCGAGGGCCAGGAGCGCCTCGGGATATTCCTCCGGTTCCATCGTCTCTGTCGGGAAGCGCAGCAGATAGTTTCGATGCTCGCGCCGGTCGATCTCCCAGCCGGTGATGTGCTCGAGCCATGCGAACAGTCCGCAGGCCACGCCGGTCGTCTGCTCCGCGGCGGCCCGCAGCGCGTGCAACTCCTGGTCGCTCATCGCCGTCAGCGCGGCGCGGATGCGGTTCAAGCGGGTCACGCGTCGACCGTCTGCGCGCGCATCGTTGACGCGTGCATCGACTACTTGATCCCCAGCCGCTCCATGCGATATCGCATGGCGCGAAACGTGATGCCCAGGAGCTTGGCTGCGGCTGTCCGGTTGTAGCGCGTCTTCTCCAGCGCCTCATTGATCGCAGCGCGCTCGACCCGGTCGAGGTAATCCTGCAAAGGCCATTTGTCGCCGGCCGTGATCGGGCCGTCGGACTCATCCTGCACGGGCGTCAAGTGCAGATCGTCGGCGGTGATGCGGGCCGGATTGGCGGCCAGCGACAGGCCGCGCTCGAGAATGTTCTCGAGCTCGCGCACGTTGCCGGGAAATGGGTAGCGCTCGAGTGCCGTCACGGCTTCGGGGTCGAGCCTTGCCTCGATGCCGCCGCGGGTGAGCTTGACGAGGATGGCGGTGGCGATGCCGGGGATATCTTCGCGCATCTCCCGCAGCGATGGCATCGGCAGCTCGATGACATGCAGCCGGTAGTACAGGTCCTGACGGAACTCACCCGCTTCCACCAGGCCCGACAGCTTCTTGTGAGTCGCGCTGATGATGCGCACGTCGACCGGCTCTTCCTGCGGGGCGCCGACCTTGCGCACCTTCTTTTCCTGGATGGCGCGCAAGAGCTTCACCTGCATCGCCAGCGGCAGGTCGGCGACCTCGTCGAGGAACAGCGTGCCGCCGTTGGCGGCCTGGAAGAAGCCGTCGCGGTCGGCGTCGGCGCCGGTGAAGGCGCCACGTTTGTAGCCGAAGAACTCGCTCTCCATCAGGTTCTCCGGGATGGCGCCGCAGTTCACGGCCACGAACGGCAGCTCCGACCGCGCCCCGAGGGTGTGGATGAGCCGCGCCGCGAGTTCCTTGCCGCTTCCCGATTCGCCATTGATGAACACCGGTGCCTGGCTTTTGGCAAGCCGGTCGATCAGCGAACGCACGTGCTGCATCGCCGGCGAATCGCAGAGCAGCTGGTAGTTCGAGGTAGCCTGGGCCTTTTCGGGCACCTTGAGCGCCTGCTTCACCAGCGCGCGCAGCTGCTCGAGGGCGACCGGCTTGGCAAGGTAATCGAAGGCGCCGGCCTTGAGCGCCGCAACCGCATTCTCAGTACTGCCGTACGCGGTGATCACCGCTGCCGGGACGTCGAGCCCGCGATCGGTGATGTGCTGCACCACCTCGAGACCGGTGCCGTCCGGCAGTCGCCAATCGGTGAGGCAGAGGTCGAACGGCTCCTGGTCGAGCAACCGCTGGGCTTCGCGCACGGACTCGGTGCGCGTGGTATCGAGACCCATGCGCGAAAGCGTGAGCTCCAGGAGCTCGAGCAGGTCGGGCTCGTCGTCGACGAGCAGGACCTTGGGCTGGCCGCGAATCTTGCGTGACATGGATGGGTCCTCGTCGTGCTGCGTGTGGGGTCGATCTCAGGGCTTGCGGCCAGGCTTGGCAGCACGCTTCAAGGTGAGCCGGAAGTGGGCGCCGGGCGTCTTGGGCAGTAGTTCCAAGGCTGCACCGTTGGCGTCCGCGAGCTCGCGCGCGATGTAGAGCCCGAGGCCCGTACCGCCAGGGCGGGTGGTGAAGAACGGCTCGAAGATCTGGCTGCGAAGCTCCGCGGGAATGCCTGGCCCGTCGTCGCTCATTTCACAGATTATCGCATCGCCCATGTATCCGGGGCGGGCGGAGATGCGGATGCTGCGCTCTTTCTTCTGGCAATGCTGCCAGGCGTTGCGTACCAGGTTCCAGACGATCTGATTCATGTGCCCGCGGTCGAAGATCACCTGCAGCTCGTCGGCGATCAGGATGATCACCGATCCCGCCGGAATACTCTCCGCCTGGGCGATCTCGTCTACCAGCGAGCGCATGAAATCCGTGAGACCGATCGCCTCCGGCTGCTGGCGGTCGCGCCGATTGAGCTGCAGGACCTCACCGACGATGCGGTCGATGCGCTTGGCGTTGTTGCGGATCATGGCGAGCAGGCGCCGGCCTTCGGGCACGACGGCCTGGTCCTCGTCGAGGAGCTGCGCGGCCTGGTTGATCGCGGAAAGAGGATTGCGCACCTCGTGGGCGATCGACGCCGTCAGCCGGCCCATCGCCGCAAGCTTCATCTGCTGGGCTTCGGTCTGGGCGCGGCCCAAGTCTTCGAGATAGATGAGCGTGCCGCCATTGAGGCCCGAGCCGATGCGCACCAGGCGCACCCTCAAGAGGCGCTGGGTCGGCTCGACCTTGAAGGGTGGCAGCGGCTCCGCATAGTCCTCCTGCCAGCGCCGCCAGTAGTCGTGCAGGGTCGAAGAGAATTCGGCGAGGCGCATGCCCCCGCGCATGCGGCCGAAGCCACCGAGCAGCCGCGTCACCTGGGCGTTATGCCCGCGCACCACGCCGTTGAGATCGACCACCAGCACGCCATCCTGCATGTCCTGGATGATGAGCCGGTTGACCTGCTCCAGGTTGGCGACGTCGATGCCGCGCTGGGCGGCGAGATCTTCGGAGGCCTGGGTGTAACGCCCCAGGGCGACGGCGATGCCCACGGTCGCGAAAAAGCCGAACCCGATGAGGCCGGTCTGGAAAGGCTGTGCGCCGCCGATCTGGCCCTCCAGCAGCCGCCAGACATCGAGGCCGAGCAGCACGAAGGTCGCCAGGGCCGCATGGAAGAACGCAGTGCGGGTGCGCAGCAACCATCCGCTGGCGGCGAGCTGTGGAAAGAGCAGGATTGGCAGGGAGCCCCCCGTGCCACCGCCCGCCACCATCACCATCGCGATGCATAGCACGTCGCCGGCGAGCAGGGTCGAAACCAGAGGGGGGGCCGCGATCGGGAAGGGCTCGCGCTGGATCCACCAGAAGCTGCCCAACCCATAGACGAAATAGACCCCCGCGGCACTGATGAATGTGTGCGGGGCCACGATCCCGAGCACGCGCAGGTCGAGCAGCAGCGCGGTCCCAAGCAGCACCGCACCGCAGATGGCGCGATATAGCCCGACGATCCACAGGATGCGTCGGCCGGAATCGTTCAACGCGAGAGGCGGGGGCGGCTCGAACGGTGGGGTGGCCGCATCGGGCGGGTGGGGCGCTTGCATCGGCTCGCGCATCGCGGGGGGGTTCGGCGCCGTCACCGGGACACGCACGCCGGATCTCCGCAGGTCAGGCCGATGCGGCCCTGCTTGGCATCGGCGCGGGGCACATACGTGCCGCAGCGTGTGCAGCGGATCATCGCCTGGGTCTTGGAATCTTCGCCCGCATGGCGACGACGTTCCCGCGCCTTGCCGGCATTGACGAGTCGCCACACGAACAGGATGACGAACACCACCACGATCCAGAGCAGCAGCTTGCCCATCACAGCACCTTGCCGGGGTTCATGAGGCCGGCGGGATCGAGCGCGCGCTTGATGGTCCGCATCAGCTCGAGCTCTATCGGCGCTTTGTAGTGCTCGAGCTCCTCGCGCTTCAACTGGCCGATACCGTGCTCGGCGCTGATGCTGCCACCGCGGGAGGCGACGAGGTCGTGGACGATGCGGTTCACGGCCGGCGCGTTGGCCATGAAGGTCGCAGCCGGCACGTCGGGCGGCGCGGTCAGGTTGTAGTGCAGGTTGCCGTCGCCGAGGTGGCCGAACACCACGAGTTGCGCGCCCGGGAATGCGTGATGGAGCGCGGCCTCGGTGGTCACCAGGAATTCCGGAATCGCCGAGACCGGCAGCGAAATATCGTGCTTGACATTGGGACCCTCGCGCCGCTGGGCCTCGGAAATATTCTCTCGCAAGGCCCACAGGGTGTCGGCCTGGTCTTGGGATTTGGCGATCACCACGTCCAGTGTGCTGCCGTGTTCCAGCGCATCGCCAAAGGCGGCCTCGACCTGTTCATCGAGATGCGACTGGGCGTTGCTGTCGTCGGCCTGCACCAGCGCGTACCACGCGTGGTTGGGCAACGGGTCGGGCAAGTCGGGATGGTGCTTGCGGCACAGGCGTAGCGCGACCCCCGAAATGAGCTCGAAGCCGACCAGCCGGTCGCCCAGCGCGCTTTTGAGGTGCTTCAGCAGCTGCACGCCCCCCGGCGCATCGGCTAGGGCGGCGAGGGCGGTGACCCGCGCGATCGGGTGGGGGAAGAGCTTCAGCACCGCTGCGGTGATGACACCCAACGTGCCTTCGGCCCCGACGAAGAGTTGCTTCAGGTCGTAGCCGGTGTTGTCCTTGCGCAATCCCTTGAGCCCATGCCAGACCCGGCCGTCGGGCAACACGACCTCCAGGCCGAGCACGAGGTCACGGGTATTGCCGAAGCGAAGCACGCCGGTGCCGCCGGCATTGGTGGACAGGTTGCCACCGATCGTGCAGCTACCCTCGGATCCCAGCGACAGTGGGAAAAACATGCCCGCGGTCGCTGCCGCGTCCTGCACCTGCGCGAGCGTCACCCCAGCTTCGACGGTGAGTGTGGCGTTGTCGCGGTCCAGGGCGCGCAGACGATTGAGACGGCCGAGTGCCAGCACGACCTCGTGCCCCGAATCGTCGGGCGTGGCGCCCCCGCACATGCCGGTATTGCCGCCCTGTGGCACGATCGGGACGGCGGCGTCCGCGCAGATCCGGATCACCGCGGCGACTTCCTCAGTCGTCCCAGGCCGCACCACCGCCAGCGACCGCCCGGTGTAACGCCCCCGCCAGTCGGTGAGATACGGGGCGGTGTCGTCGGGCTGCGTAAGGACGTGGGTGGCGCCAACCGCGGCCTCGAGCCGCTTTCGAACCATTGCGCCAGAGTCCTCCATGGACGAGGATAATAGCGAATTCACCCAGCCATCGCACGGCATCGTGCGCTCGGCTCGATCTCGTCACCGCGTGGAGCGTGCCCATGTCGCAACCACCGAACCCGGATCCGCCGTCCCCGGGCGGCAATTTCCCGTTCTCGCCGGAAGATGCCCTGCAGTTCATGCAGCGCATGTGGAACCCGTTCGGTGTGCCCATGCCGGGGTTTGGCCTGCCCGGCGCCGGGGCCGCGTCGGGGGCCGCCGGACCAGCCGCGGGCACGGCGTTTCCGAACCCGGCGACGATGTTCGCCACCCTCGATCCCGCCGAGATCGAGCGCAAGATCGGCGAGCTCAAGGTCATCGAGAACTGGCTGCAGATGAGCCTCAATCTCATGCAGATGAGCATCAAGACGATGGAATTGCAGAAGGCGTCGCTGGAAGTGATGCGCTCGTCACACAGTCCGGCCCCGCAAGGCGGGACCGCGGGCAGACCACCCGGCGATCAACGGTCCAAGAAATGATCCCACGTAATTTGGAGACCGCATGAGCATTGTCCTGTACTACGGTTCGGGTTCTCCGTACGCTTGGCGCGTGCAACTCGCGCTTGAGCACAAGGCGCTTCCGTACGAACGCAAGGTGTTGTCGTTCTCCGCGCGGGACACGCGCAAGCCCGAGTTCCTGGCCTTGAATCCACGGCATCAGGTGCCGGTGCTCACGTACGAAGACTTCGTGCTCTACGAGTCCAATGCCATCGTCGAATATCTGGACGAGGAGTTCGCCGGGCGCGGCGCGCCGCTATTCCCGTCCGACGTACGTACCCGCGCCATTGCGCGCCGGCTGATCCTGGAGATCGACGATTACCTGAACGCGGCCTCCGAAGGCATCTGGGAGCAGGCTTTCGGGACCGAACCGGAACAGCGCGACGCTGCCGTGGTGACGGCAGGCGAGGAGGCATTGCGCAAGGAATTTGCGCTGCTTACCTCCGCGTTGCGTGGCGACTTCCTCGTGGGTTCGCTTTCGGCAGCCGATTACGCGCTATACCCGCTGCTCGCCGGGGTGCGCCGCTGCGAGCGCAAGCTGCCGGGATTTGCGCTGGATGCACTGCTGACTCCGGAGCTCAGCGACTGGATGCAGCGTATCGAGGCGTTGCCGTATTTCGAGGCCACCGTGCCGCCGCATTGGAAGTCTGGCTCATGATTGCAGCCAAGGAATTCGCATGAAGCTCGGCACCACGGCATTCGACGACAACGGGGTGATCCCGGGAGAGTTCGCATTGTGCATTCCGGATGCGAGCGCGCACGTCAAGCTCGCCGGCAACCATAATCCCGACTTCGCATGGCGCGAACTCCCGGCCAACACCCGCTCGCTAGTGCTCATCTGTCACGATCCCGACGTCCCCTCGAAGGCCGACGACGTGAACCAGGAAGGACGCACGGTCCCGGCGTCCCTGCCCCGCGTGGACTTCTTCCACTGGGTGCTGATCGATCTTCCCGCCGACACGCCGGCGATCCAGCGCGGCGAGTTCTCCGCAGACGTAACAGCGCGTGGCAAGCCCGGGCCGCACGCGCCGCGCGGGGCTCGCCAGGGCACGAACGACTACACCGGCTGGTTCGCCGGGGACAAGGACATGGCGGGGCAGTACTTCGGCTATGACGGTCCGTGTCCGCCGTGGAACGACGCCATCGCCCACCGCTACGTGTTCACCCTCCATGCCCTCGACGTCCCTCGCCTCGATGTGCAGGGCACGTTCACGGGGGCGGACGTCCGCCAGGCGATGCAAGGGCACGTGCTTGCGCGGGCCGCGGTCACCGGCCGCTACACCCTCAATCCAGACGTGCAGTTGTAGCGGCGCCGTCCGCCGCCGCGCCAAGCCAGGCCGCGCGACGGGCGCCTGTCTCGGCGTCGACATCCGCCATGGCGGCGATCCAGTAGGTATCGGCGGGCGCGGGCTCCAGGCTGCACATCAGGGTCATGAGCTCGTCGCGGCGAAACGCGTGGATCGCCAGTGACTCGCCGGGCTGGCGATCGCGCAACAGCCGGTCGAGCGAATCGGGGGTCGCGCGGAGGCCGTCGATAGCGACGAGCATGTCGCCCGCGGCGAGCCCTGCGCGCTCGGCTGGGCTCCCGCGCAGCACGAACTGCACGCGCGTGTCGCCGGCCTTGGCGAGCCTGACCCCGAGCCAGACACGCTGCACGTCCTTGGCGACCTTGCCACCGCGATCCGACGCCCCCGAGGGTGCGCGCGCTTCGAGGCGCAAACCGAAGCCCGGCAACAGCGCGGCGAGCGGTGGATCCTCCACGCCCCGCACATAGCGCGCGAAGAAGTCGTCGAGCGGCGCGCCGGCGAGCTCCTCAGCAACCCTGGCGATGGTGTTCTCCGGTACTCCCTTGTCCTGCCGCCCGTAGCGTTCCCACAGCACCCCCATGACGGCGTCCAGCGATGAATCGTGCAAGCGCAAGGTGAGATCGAGCGCGAGGGCAACAAGCGCCCCCTTGCCGTAATAGCTCACCACGGCATTAGGCGCGTTCTCGTC
>JBDSND010000061.1:0-42735 GCA_039915505.1 Casimicrobiaceae bacterium | reverse complement strand
GATGCCATCGCTCTCGGGCATCACGCCGACGATCAGGCCGAGACGGTGCTCCTGCAACTGTTGCGCGGCGCCGGGCCCCAGGGCCTCGCCGGCATGGGCGCCGTGCGCCGGCAGGTGGGTGCGCCGGATCTCGTGCGTCCCTTGCTGACCCTGCCCGCGGCGGTGCTCGACGCGTACGCCACGACCCATGCGCTCGCCTGGATCGAGGACGAGTCGAATGCCGACCTGCGGCTGCGCCGCAACGCCCTCCGCCACGCGGTCGTGCCAACCCTGCGCGCGGTCTTTCCAGGCTATCCCGACACGCTCGTGCGCGCGGCCCGGCACCAGGCCGAGACCGCGACCCTGCTCGACGATCTCGCCACCATCGATAGCGCCGCGCTGATCGAAGACGACCCACAACTCGGGCTGGTGCTATCGCGCACCGGCCTCATCGCGCTCGCTGCTGCACGTCCCGACCGGGCGCACAACGTGCTGCGCGCGTTCCTCCGCCGCCACGGCGCGCCGGCGGCGTCGGCCGCACGCCTGGCCGCCCTGCTCGCGCAATGCACCCGTGCACGCCCCGACGGGCGAACCAGCTGGCGGCATGCCGGCCTCGAGGTCGGCATGCGAGGCGACTGGATCGCGATTCACAGGGAGGCTTCGCGCACGTCCTACGAGATCGCCTGGCACGGCGAGACCGCGCTGGCGTTGCCGGGTGGAACGCTCTACGCGGAAACGGTCGAGGGCGGCGGCATCGCTGCGGCGCTCGTCGGTCGCGCGTGCATCGCGGTGCGACCGCGTCGTGGCGGCGAGCGGTTGCGGATCGCGCCAGATCGGCCCCGGCAAGCGGTCAGCCGTTTCCTCCAGACCCAGCAAACGCCGCTTTGGCAACGGCCCCACTGGCCGGTGCTGTGGGACGGCATGACGCCGGTGGCGGTGCCCGGCCTCGGCGTCGACCCAGGCTATGCCGCGACTCGCGGGACTACCGGGCTGGTACTGCGATGGGAGCCGGGCTGAATCGTCGGGGCGGACCCGCCACGTCCGCGCGCCGCGGCCCCGGGCACGATCGCGGCCGCGGTTTAGCCGACGGCCCGGGACGGATACGCGCGTCAACGAGCCCGGCCTCCCGGCCGGCGGAGGTCGGGTCGCTCCGTTCTTGGGCGCGTTGGCGACGGCACCGGGCCGGTCCCGATGATTGGCCTTCTACATTCTCATCGGCCTCCTTGCATCGATTTCGGCCCGGCGCGCGCCCCAGCCCGAAATGCTCGCGGCGCCCTCGTCCGAGTGATAGAATATTGAGTTAACTTGCTTATTTTTGGCGGAGCTCCAAGCATGGCCCAGGAACGCACCCTTTCGATCATCAAGCCAGACGCCGTCGCCAAGAACGTGATCGGCAAGATCTACAGCCGGTTCGAGGACGATGGCCTGCGCGTCGTTGCGGCGCAGATGCGGCATTTGTCGACCGCGGAAGCGGAAGGGTTCTATGCAGTACACCGGGAGCGGCCGTTCTTCGGCGATCTGGTCCGCTTCATGGCCTCGGGACCGGTCATGATCCAGGTGCTAGAAGGCGACAACGCCATCGCCAAGAATCGCGAATTGATGGGCGCCACCGATCCGCGCAAGGCCGCGCCGGGGACGATTCGGGCCGATTTCGCCGACTCGATCGACGCGAACGCGGTCCACGGATCCGACGCCCCGGAAACGGCACGCGAGGAAGTCGCCTATTTCTTCCCGGCGCTGGCGGTTTACGGCCGCTAAGCCGACGAATGCCGTGGCGCCGGCCGTGGCGCCCGGAGGCAGGACGCATCAGACCGTGATAAACCTGCTCGATCTCGACCTTTCAGGCCTCGAAAACTTTCTCGCCGAGCTCGGCGAGAAGCCGTTTCGCGCCCGCCAGGTGGGGAGGTGGGTGCACCAGCGTTTCGCCCACGACTTCGAGGCGATGACCGATCTCGCCAAGCCCGTGCGCGCGACGCTTCGGGACCACGCGTTCGTGCGCGGCCCGACCGTGGTGCGCGACAGCACTGCCGCGGACGGCACGCGCAAGTGGCTGCTCGACGTCGGCAACGGCAACGCCGTCGAGACCGTCTACATTCCGGAGGACGACCGCGGCACGCTCTGCATCTCCTCGCAGGCCGGCTGCGCACTGGACTGTGCGTTCTGCGCCACGGGAAAGCAGGGTTTCAACCGCAACCTCACGACGGCCGAGATCGTCGGCCAGCTCTGGCACGCCAACAGGACCCTCCTCGCCGACGGCGCCGGCGCGCCGTGGATCGAGCATGGCCGGCCGCCGATCACCAACGTGGTGATGATGGGCATGGGTGAGCCCCTGGCGAATTTCGATAGCGTGGTCGCGGCGCTGTCGGTGTTCCTCGACGATCGCGCCTACGGGCTGTCGCGGCGCCGGGTGACCCTGTCCACCTCGGGCCTCGTCGCCCAGATGGATCGGCTCCGCGACGCGTGCCCGGTCGCGCTCGCCGTCAGCTTGCACGCGCCGAACGACGCCTTGCGCGACCGCATCGTCCCGATCAACCGCAAGTATCCGCTGGCCGAATTGCTCGCCGCCTGCCGCCGCTACCTCGAGCGCGCGCCGCGCGACTTCGTCACGTTCGAGTATGTGATGCTCGATGGCGTCAACGACCAGCCAGAGCAGGCCCGCGAGCTCGTGCGTCTCGTGCGCGACGTGTCCTGCAAGATCAACCTCATTCCCTTCAACCCGTTCTCCGGCTCCGAATTCCGCACCAGTCCGCGCGCCCGAATCCTCGCGTTTCAGAAGATCGTGGGCGATGCGGGCATCGTCACCACCATCCGCAAGACGCGGGGCGACGACATCGACGCCGCATGCGGCCAGCTGGCCGGGAAGGTGCAGGATCGACGCACGCCTCGACGGGTGGTGCCGATTGCGGCGAGCGCGGGCTTGGCGCCGAGCACCCCGGGCGCTCCACCATGAATCCGACGCGCACCCTCCTCGTCGCCGGCACCGCGGTGCTGCTCATGGCATGCTCGAGCAACCGTGATCGGGCCAACAACACGCCGCCGCCGCAACCGCAAATTCAGCCGGCGCAAGGCTTGTCCGGCTCGCGTTCGAACGATGCAACGCCGCCGCAGCGGTCGCAGTTGCGCACCGACCTCGCGGCCGGTTACTACGAGCGCGGGCAGATGGGCGTGGCGCTCGAGGAGCTCGCCGAGGCCGTTCGACTCGACCCCGACAATGGCCGCGCCTACAACATCTACGGCCTCGTCTACACGGTTCTCGGCGACGACGCCAAGGCCACTCAGAGCTTCCAGCGTGCTCTCGCCCTCGCCCCGGACGATTCCGATATCCACCACAACTGGGGTTGGTATCTTTGCACCCACGGCAAGGCGCGGGAGGCGTTGAAGGAGTTCGAGGCAGCGCTGCGCAATCCGCTCTATCGCACCCCGGAAATCGCGCTGGTCAATGCCGGGCGTTGTGCAGCCTCGCTGGGGGAGGTCAACGACGCGGAGGCGTACTACCGCCGCGCCCTCGCGAGTGCGCCGCAAGACGCCAACGCTGCGTACGGCCTGGCGCTGCTGGCCTACAAGGCCGCCCGTCTGCAGGAAGCCCGTGGGCTGGTGAAAAACGCGATGGCGCGGGCGACACCCACGCCGGAGGCGCTCTATCTCGGCATGTGCATCGAGCGCAGCCTCGGTGATCGCCAGGCCGAGCTTTCCTACGTCTCGCAGTTGCGCAATCGCTATCCGGATGCGGCGGAAACGCGCGCGATAGCCTCCGGGACCTGCGAGTGACCACGCCCGAGCTGCATCCTTCCGCCGCCATGGACGACACCGGCGACATCAGCATGCACGCCGGCACGATGCTGCGCCAGGCGCGCGAGGCGAGCGGCCTTTCGCTCGATGCGGTTGCCCAGCAGCTCAAACTCGCGCCACGCCAGGTGAAGGCCCTAGAGGACGGCGATTACACCCTGCTTCCTGGACGCACGTTCGTCCGCGGCTTCGCCCGCAACTATGCCAGGCTCATGGGGCTCGATCCGCAGGTGATCGTCGATGCCCTGCCCGGAGCATCGGTCGATGGCGGTCTCGAATCACCGCCATTGCATGCCACCGCGGTCAAGATCGGCGAGTTGCCTTCCGATGCCCGCCGGCCGCAGGCGTGGCTTCGCTGGGCATTGCCGGTAGTCATCGTGGCCGGTATCGCCGCCGTGGTGGCGTACCAGCACGTTCGCGGCGATCTCGCCGGCCAGGCTTCTCCAACCGCGGCCTCCCCAGGTACGGAAGCGGCGCCGGTCGCGCCGGGCGCGTCCGATGCATCCGGCGGCTCGACCCCGCTGCCCAGCCCGGTCGTGAACCCGTCACTCGTAACTGTCCCCGATACCGCGCCCGCGGCGCGGACGGAAACGCCAGCAGCCGTCAAGCCGCCCGCCAGCGCCCTCCCGACGGCCCCGACGTCCGCCGGCGAGTCCCTCGGGGTCGCGGTACGGGCGCCGTCGTGGGTCGAGATCAAGGACGCCTCCGGCCGCACCCTGGTGGCGCAGACCGTGGCGGCCGGACAGAGCCCGAGCTTCTCGGGTACGCCGCCCTTCGAACTCGTCATCGGCAACGCGTCTAACGTGACCCTCACCTTTCGCGGCGCGCCCGTCGATCTCGGGCCGCACGTCCGCGGCAACGTCGCCCGCCTCAAACTGCCTGTCGGGCCATGAACGCAACGCATCCGCGCCGCTCCACCCCCCCTGCAAGGTTTCAGACGTGCAGGATCTGATCGCCGTGTATGGCGAGCTCGCCCGCCGCTGCGAGTTGCCGCTGCACCTCGGGCTCACCGAAGCCGACATGGGCTCGAAAGCTCACCAACATCGGCATCTCCCTGCCGGGCACGGGGGAGATCCCGGTGGCGCCGGTGTACGTGGACGGACCCTGCGCGGCGAAACGATCGCGACGGAATTCCCAGCGATCGTCGACGCGTACGTGCGCGCCACTCATGGCGGCGAGCCGCGCAGCGCGCTGCTCGATCCCGAGGTGCGCTCCGTCCCGGTGAAGGCAGTCTCGTGACGGCCGTGAGCGAATCGACGACTCTCACCGCTCGCGATGGGCGCCCGACGCCGTCGGGAAGGATCCAGGCCGTGCGCGGCATGAACGATGTGCTCCCGGACGAGGCCGCCGTCTGGGAAGCACTCGAGGATATCGTCCGCGAGGTGTTTCGCCAGTACGGCTATCGCAACATCCGGGTGCCACTGGTCGAGCCGACGCCGCTGTTCGTCAGGAGCATCGGCGCATTGACCGACGTGGTCGAGAAGGAGATGTACACCTTCGAGGACCGACACAACGGTGACAGCCTCACCTTGCGCCCCGAGGCAACCGCGGGCATCGTACGCGCGGCCATCGAGCACAACCTCACGTACGACCGGCCGCAGCGGGTCTGGCTGGCGGGGCCGATGTTCCGGCACGAGCGTCCCCAGAAGGGCCGGTACCGCCAGTTCCACCAATTCGATGCCGAGGCGCTCGGCTTCGCCGGCCCTGACATCGACGTCGAGCTCGTTGTCATGCTCGCGCGTCTCTTCAGCCGCCTCGGCATCCGTGACACCGTGCGGCTCGAGATCAATTCGATCGGCGATGCCGCCGAGCGGCGCGAGCACCGGGCGCTGCTCATCCGCCATTTCGAAGAGCACGCTGCGCTACTCGACGATGATGCGCGCCGCCGCCTGCAGGCCAATCCGCTGCGCATCCTCGACAGCAAGAATCCGGCGATGCAGGACATGATCACCGCCGCGCCGCGCCTCGTCGACCACCTCGGCGCCGCCTCGCGCGAGCACTTCGAGGGTCTGCAGCGCGGTCTCGCGGAGCATGGGATCGACTTCACGATCAATCCGCGGCTGGTGCGCGGCCTCGACTACTACAATCGCTCGGTGTTCGAGTGGATCACCACCCGGCTCGGCGCCCAGGGTACCGTCGCGGCCGGCGGGCGCTACGACGGCCTATTCGAAGCCCTCGGCGGGAAGCCTACGCCCGCGTGCGGTTTTGCCATGGGCGCGGAGCGCATGATCCTGCTGCTGCAGGAATCAGGCTTCGCTGCAGCGACCACCCCGCTTGCTTACGTGGTGCACGCCGGCAGCGCGTCCGAAGCCGTCGCAGTGCGCGCGGCGGAGGCGCTGCGCGAAACCGGGCACGCGGTGGTCGTCAACGCCGGCGGCGGCAGCTTCAAGTCGCAAATGAAGCGTGCCGATGCCTCCGGCGCTGCCTACGCCGTCATCGTCGGCGAAGACGAAGCCGCCCGTGGCGAGGTCACGCTCAAGCCGCTGCGCTCGGGTGGCGAGCAGTACGCGATACCGCTCACGCATCTTTCCCAACATTTCACGACACCCTGAGGCCGCGCCGCGAGCGCGGTCGTAAAAGGATTTCAAGCATGGCCGTATACGACCTGGAAGAGCAGGAACAGATCGAGGATCTCAAGGCATGGTGGCGCCGCTGGGGTAATCTCGTCACCGCCGTAATCGTTGCCGCAAGCCTGGCGGTGGTGGGTACGCAGGGCTATCGCTGGTGGAAGCATCGCCAGGCCGAGCAGGCCTCGACCCTCTATTCCGCGGCGATCCTCGGCGTCAAGGCGAGCGATCTCGCCAGGGCGCGCGACGCGGTGGCCCAGCTCACCGACCGCTATCCCGGCACCACCTATGCCTCGAGCGGTGCCATGGTCCTGGCCGGCCTTCTCTACGACAAAGGCGACAAGCCCGCGGCGATCGCCCAGCTGCAGTGGGTGGTGGACCATGGCAGCGAAGAGGCGCGCCAGCTCGCGCGCTTCCGCCTGGCCGAGGCGCAGCTCGACGCCAAGCAGTACGACGACGCCCTGCGCACCCTCGATGCCAAGCACGACGAGCCGTTCACCGCGCTGTATGCGGACCTGCGCGGCGACATCCTGGCGGCAGCGGGACGTCCCGCCGAGGCGCGCGCGGCCTACCAGGTCGCCTTCGCCAAGCTCGAGCAGAAGGCGCCGTACCGCGCGTACGTCCAGGTGAAGCTCGACGCGCTGGGTGGGCCCACCGCCCCTGTGGCCTCGGCGGCGTCGGCGGCGCCAGAGCTCACGTTGCCGTCGATACCAACCGCGGCTGCGCCCGGAACCCCGCCGGCCGCGGCCGCTGCCGCGCCGCCGGCCCCGTCCCAGCCAGCGACTGCACCCGCGCCGGCACTCGTTCCGGGGGGCAAATGATCGCGTCCGTGCGGCGCTGGGCCGTGATGGTGTCGGCAGCGGGATTGCTGGCCGGCTGTGGCACGATCAACTCGTTCCTGCCGTCGATCTCCCTCCCGTCATTTCTCGGCGGTGGCCCCAGCAAGCCCGGGCCACTGCCCGAGATCAGCGCGAGCGCGACGGCCCGCGTGCTGTGGCAGGCGTCGATTGGCAAGGCCGCGCCCGGCCTGGCGCCGGCCCTGGTCGAGGGCGCCGTCTATGCCGCGGCAGCCGACGGCACCCTCGCACGCTTCGACGCCGCGACAGGGCGCCAGGCGTGGCGCGTCAGTGCCGGCAAGTCACTGTCAGCTGGGGTCGGCGCCAACGCCGACCTGGTCGTGGTCGGAACGAGCAAGGGCGAGGTGCTCGCCTTCGACGCCCAAGGCAAGCCGCGCTGGCAGGCACGGGTCAGTAGCGAGATCCTGGCACCGCCCTTGGTATCGGAAGGCACCGTCGCGATCTGGTCGGGCGACGGCCGCATCTACGGCCTGGCCACCGCCGACGGCAAGACCAAGTGGGTCCACCAGCGGATCAACCCTTCCCTCACCGTGCGCAACACGTCCGGGGGGGTCGTCTCGCGCGGCGGGCTATTCAGCGGCAGCGCCGGCGGCAAGCTGGTCGCGCTCGACCTCGCCACCGGCGCGGTCGGCTTCGAGGGCAGCGTCGCAACGCCGAAGGGGGCGACGGAACTGGAGCGCATCGCCGACGTCACCAGCCTGCCGCTGGTGTTGGAGCGCCGCGTCTGCGCCGTGGCGTTCCAGGGGCGGATTGCCTGTTTCGAGATCACCCGCGGGGGGCTCGAGTGGACGCGCGATATCTCCAGCCTCACCGGACTCGCGGCCGACGACCGCTACCTTTACGTCACCGATGACCGAGGCAACATGCACGCCCTGGACAATGCCACAGGCGCCTCGGTGTGGAAGCAGGACAAGCTCGCCCAACGTCGCCCCGGAGGACCGCAGATCGTGGGGGATTACCTCGGCGTTCCGGACGCGCAGGGCTACCTCCACCTGCTCGACCGCAAAGAGGGCAACCTCGTCGGTCGGCTTGCTACCGACGGCACGCCCGCAACCGCCCAACCGGTACGCACCGGTCCCAATGCGCTGTGGCAGAGTGAGGGCGGTACCGTTTACATGGTAACGGCGCCCTAGTTGTTCCGAATTGGAAGTTCGGTGCCACCGCAGCCATCGTAAGCGTATTCAACGAAACTCCGATTCGGGACGTAACGCGGCGTCCGACCAGCGCGCGCCGGATCCGCGCCGTCGCACTGCCCCGGCACGCCGGCTGCGTTCTCATCCGCTCCCCCACGGCGGCAACGGGACGCACGCCTCTCCATAGGACGCAAGCTCCACGCGTTCTTTCGACTACGCTCGACCGGACCTGCCGCCGCCATGCTGCTGCCTACCGTCGTTCTCGTTGGCCGTCCGAACGTCGGTAAGTCGACGCTCTTCAACCGGCTCACCAAAACCCGCGCGGCGCTGGTCGCCGATTTCCCCGGGCTCACTCGCGACCGCCATTACGGCCACGGACGCGGCGCTGATCGGCCGTTCCTGGTGGTCGATACCGGTGGCTTCGAGCCCGTCGCCAAGGATGGCATCCTTCACGAGATGGCGAAGCAGACGCGCCAGGCCATCGCCGAGGCGGACGTCGTCATCTTCCTGGTCGACGGTCGGTCCGGGCTGGCCGCCCAGGATCGCGAGATCGCGGATTTGTTGCGCCGGACGGGTCGTCCGGTGGTGCTCGCAGTCAACAAGGCCGAGGGGCTCGACTCCGGTCGGGTCACCGCGGACTTCCACGAGCTCGCCATCGGCGATCCGGTGCCCATCTCATCGGCGCATGGCGACAACGTCGCGGCCCTGGTGGAGCACGCCCTCGAGCAGGTGCCGGAGCCAGAGCCCTTGGCCGCGGATACGGCCGAGGACGCCACAGGACGCGTCAAGGTCGCCGTGATCGGCCGGCCCAACGTCGGCAAGTCCACGCTCGTCAACACCCTGCTCGGCGAGGAGCGGGTGATCGCCTTCGACCAACCCGGCACCACCCGCGACTCGATCTACCTCGATTTCGATCGCCAGGAGCGCCATTACACCCTGATCGACACCGCCGGCGTCCGCCGCCGCGGCAAGATGCTGGAGGCGATCGAGAAGTTCTCGGTGATCAAGACCCTCCAGGCCATCGAGGACGCCAACGTGGTGGTGCTCATCCTCGACGCGCAGGAGGTCACCGAGCAGGATGGCCACCTCGCCGGCTTCATCCTGGAGGCCGGACGCGCGCTCGTCGTCGGAGTGAACAAGTGGGACGCGGTGCCGGCGTCCGAGCGCGACGAGGTCAAGCGCAACCTCGACCGCAAGCTCGGCTTCCTGGCATTCGCGGAGCGTCACTACATCTCGGCCAAGGCGGGCCGGGGCATCGCCGGCCTGATGCGCTCGGTCGACGCCGCCTACGCCGCCGCCATGGCCCGGCTGCCCACCCCGCGCCTCACGCGCGCCCTGATCAAGGCGGTCGAGAAGCAGCAGCCGCCCCGCGCCGGGATGGGCCGCCCGAAGCTGCGTTACGCGCATCAAGGGGGCCAGAACCCTCCCCTGATCGTGATCCACGGCACCGCCCTGGGGCACATCCCGGAGACCTACCGGCGCTATCTGGAACATTTCTTTGCGGAGACGTTCCAACTGCGCGGAACACCCCTTCGGATACAATTCAACACCGGCCACAATCCGTATGCCACTGCACCTGCACGCCGCAAAACCCGATAAAACCCTATGGGCGCCGGACGTCGCGTCGGAAGGCGAGCGCGACCAGTCGCCCCCCGGACCGACCGCGAAGGCGCCCTCCAAAACAACCGCGGAGCGCACGATGAGCAATAAAGGGCAAATGCTACAAGACCCGTTCCTGAACACCCTGCGCAAGGAACACGTGCAGGTGTCGATCTATCTCGTCAATGGCATCAAGCTCCAGGGGCAGATCGAATCGTTCGATCAGTACGTCGTGCTGCTCAAGAACACGGTCACTCAGATGGTCTACAAGCACGCCATCTCGACGGTGGTTCCGGCGCGTGCGGTCAGCATGCCGCATCACGCCCCGAACGCCGACAGCGACGGTTGACCCGCCGCACTGCGCGCGGGGCAACCGTCTCGCCAATCCCCCGCCATCGCCGGCGTGGCACCGCGCCGCGTCGCGACCCAGGTGTGCCGGACTTCGCCGCGGGCCCGACGCCGCCGCGTAGTCGCTGGCGACGCCCGTGCGCTGGTGATGCCCACGGTTCCTTCCGCTGGCACACATCGACTTCGCGTTGCGCCCTGCCTTTCGAAGGCACGGCGGATGGGCGACGCGTGACGCCCCGCCCGGTCCTCGCTGGGCGTCCACACCTCTATGTTTGAACGGCCCCAAGGCGGCGACCGGGCGCTACTCGTGGTCCTCGACCTCGGCGACGGTACGCCTGCCGAACGCCTGGCTGAGCTCGAGGCACTCGCCATTTCCGCTGGCGCGACGGTCGTCGGCACCGTCACGGGTCGGCGCAAGCGCCCCGATGCGGCGCTATTCGCCGGCAGCGGCAAGGTCGCCGAGATCGCGGCGCGACGGGTCGAGACCGAGGCCGACCTGGTGATCTTCGATCATCCGCTCTCGGGCGCGCAGCAGCGCAACCTCGAGCGCGCAGTGGAATGCCGGGTAGTCGATCGTACCAGCCTCATCCTCGATATTTTCGCGCTCCGCGCCCGCAGTGCCGAGGGCAAGCTCCAGGTCGAGCTCGCGCAGGTCAAGCACCAGATGACCCGCCTGGTCGGCGGTTGGACCCACCTCGAGCGGCAGAAGGGCGGTATCGGCCTGCGCGGCCCCGGCGAGACCCAGCTCGAGACCGACCGGCGCCTACTCGGTAACCGCGAACGGGTGCTGAACCAGCGCCTCGCCCACGTCACCCGACAACGCGCCACCCAGAGCCGGACGCGGCGCCGCGCCGAAGTACGCACCGTTGCCCTCGTCGGCTATACCAACGCCGGCAAGTCGACGCTCTTCAACCGGCTTACCGGTGCACAGGCATACGCGGCTAACCAGCTCTTCGCGACACTGGATACCACCCTCCGGCGGGTCCGTTTGCCGGGCGCGGCTACCGTGGTGCTCTCGGACACGGTGGGCTTCCTGCGGGAGCTGCCGCACGATCTGGTCGCGGCGTTTCGCGCGACGCTTTCCGAGGCGGCCGACGCCGATCTGCTGCTGCACGTGATCGACGCCTCCGCCGCCAACCGGGAGGAGCAGATCGACGCCGTTGATGCGGTGCTTGCCGAGATCGGCGCGGATGCCGTGCCGCAGATCCGCGTGTTCAACAAGATCGACGCGGCCGGCTTCGCGCCGGGCGTCGAGCGTGACGAGTCTGGTATACTTCGCGCGGTCCGATTGAGCGCGCTCACCGGTGCCGGCTGCACGGAATTGCGTGCTGCGCTGGTCGAGCGTTTCCCGGCGAGCGCCCCACGCGCCGCACATTCATCCGCCTCGGCCGCGCTCTAAAGCTCGATCGGCCATAAAACGCGCGCGGCCCCTGGCTTCGCCCACAACGCTTCCGGACGCGCAAGACGTCCGACACCCTGCCATGTCGCTCAACGATCCCCAGTGGGGTAAACGCGGGAACAGCGGACCGCCCGACCTCGACGAGATCTGGCGCAACGTCAACCGCAAGATCAACGATCTCTTCAGCCGGAGAGGCGGCGGCTCGCCCGAGGATGGCGGCGACGGCGGCCGTATGGGCAAGCTCGTACCCATCGGGGGCGCGGGCCTGCTCCTCGCCATCGTACTGCTGGTGTGGCTGGCGAGCGGCTTCTATATCGTTGACGAAGGCCGCCGCGGCGTGGTCACCCGCTTCGGACAGTACACCGAGACAACTCAGCCTGGGCCGCGTTGGCACCTGCCGTTTCCCGTCGAGGCCGTGGAACTGGTGGATTTCTCGCAGGTGCGCACCATCGAGATCGGCTATCGCAACACCCCCAAGAACAAGAACGAGCGCGAGTCGTTATCGCTCACCGATGACGAAAACATCATCGATATCCAGTTTGCGGTCCAGTACAACCTGAAGAGCGCCGAAGCCTTCCTCTTCAACGTTCGCCGCACCGACCAGATCGTCGCGTTCATCGCCGAGACGGCGATGCGCGAGGTGGTCGGCAAGGCGAAGATGGACTTTGCACTCTACGAGGGTCGCGAGCAGATCGCGCGCTCCGCGGAAAAGCTCATGCAGGAGATGCTCGATCGGTACGGCACGGGCGTATACGTGCAGAAGGTGACGCTGCAGAACGTGCAGCCACCCGACAAGGTGCAGGCTGCCTTCGACGACGCCGTCAAGGCCGGCCAGGACCGCGAGCGCTTCCGCAATGAAGGCCAGGCCTACGCCAACGACGTGGTGCCGCGGGCCCGCGGCCAGGCCGCACGGTTGATGGAGGAAGCGAACGGCTATAAGGCCGAGGTCGTCGAGCGCGCCGAAGGCGATGCCTCGCGCTTTCGGCAGGTCCTGGTCGAGTACTCGAAGGCCCCGGCCGTGACCCGTGAGCGTCTGTATCTCGACATGGTGCAAACCGTGCTCGGCAATGCCAGCAAGGTGCTGGTGGACCAGAAAGCCGGCAATAGCCTGCTCTACGTGCCACTCGACAAGCTGATGCAGCAGGGCGGCCCGCCGGCGGCACCCGCCGTCACGCCGGATCCCGGCGGCCGGCCGAGTCCGCCCGATGCGGTGCCGTCTGGCGATCCGTCGCGTTCGCGCGAGGCGCTGCGCAGTCGCGACCGGGGAGACGCGCGATGAGATTCACCATGCCCATCCTCGCCCTGCTGGTCGCGGCCCTGTTGGTCGCCTCGCAAGCGCTATACACCGTCGATCAGCGCCAGTACGCGATCAAGTTCCAGTTGGGCGAGATCGTCGACGTCAAGGCCAAGGCCGGTCTCTACACCAAGCTCCCGATGGTGCAGAACGTGCGCTACTACGACCGACGCATCCTGCTCCTCGACAACGCCGAGCCCGACCGCATCACGACCTCGGAGAAGAAGCCGCTGCTGGTCGACTTCTTCGTGCTGTGGCGGATCATCGACGTCAAGCGCTACTACGTGAGCGTGTCCGGCGACGAGGAAGGGGCACGGCGGCGGCTGTCGCAGACCGTCCGCGCGAACCTCGCCGAGGAGATCAACAAGCGCACGGTGCACGAGGCGATCTCGACCGAGCGCGACACGATCATGAACAACACCCGGGCCAAGGCCGACCAGGACGCGCGCTCGATTGGGGTGGAGATCGTCGAGGTTCGGCTGCGTCGCGTGGAGCTGCCTCCCGATGTCACCGGCCCCGTCTATGCCCGGATGGAATCGGAACGGCGGCGCGTCGCCAACGAATTGCGCTCACTCGGCCAGGCCGAGTCGGAGAAGATCCGCGCCGACGCGGATCGCCAGCGGGTCGTCATCCTCGCCGACGCCTACAAGCAGGCGCAGGCTCTCAAGGGCGACGGCGACGCAAAAGCTTCGGCGATGTACGCCACGGCGTACGGGGCCAATCCGGAGTTCTACGCCTTCTATCGCAGCCTGGAAGCGTACAAGTCGTCGTTCCGCAACAAGTCGGACACGTTGGTTCTGGATCCGAGCTCCGAGTTCTTCCGCTATTGGCGTGGTCCGGAAGGTCCGTCCGCCAAGCCGTCGTCCCCGCCCAAGTCGTCGAAGTAGCCCGCGCACCGCTTCGCCTGCGATGCCACGACGATGCCGGATACGCTGCTGGCGGCCTTCGCACTGGTGTTTGTCCTGGAAGGATTCCTCCCGCTCGTCGCTCCACGGCTGTGGCGGGAGACGTTCCAGCGCATGCTCGCGCTGAGCGACGGCCAGCTACGGTTCGTCGGACTCGCCGCCGTGCTGGTCGGTGTTATCGCGCTCAACCTCGCGACGTGATGAAAAGTTTCGCGCTTGTCGGTTATTCCGTGAGTTCGCATCGTGCGTAGGTGGATTCTTCCCGAGCACATCGAGGATGTCCTGCCCGACGAAGCCGAGCGGCTCGAGGCATTGCGCCGGCTGCTGCTCGACCATTTCGCCGCGCATGGCTACCGGCTGGTGCAGCCGCCGATGGTCGAGCACCTGGGGTCGCTGCTGACCGGAACCGGCCATGACCTCGAGTTGCAGACCTTCAAAGTGGTCGATCCGCTCTCGGGCCGGCTCCTCGGTGTGCGCGCGGACATCACGCCGCAGGTCGCGCGCATCGACGCGCACGTGATCAACACCCCCGGCCTCACCCGCCTCTGCTATGCGGGCAGCGTGCTGCGCACCGTGCCCGATGGCCTCAACCGTACCCGCGAGGTCATGCAGATCGGAGCGGAGCTCTATGGCGAGCCGCACATCGATGGCGATCGCGAAGTCGTGGCGCTGTTGCTGTCCTCGCTCGACGCCGCCGGGGTACGCGGCCTGCACCTCGATCTCGGCCACGTCGGCGTGTACCGGGCGCTCGCGCAGGCTGCCGGCATCGCCGGCAACGGCGATGATAGCGAGCTCTTCCACGCCTTGCGTGCCAAGGATGTGCCGAGCGTGCAGGAACTGACCGCGCGACTGCCGGCCGCCTGGCGGGATGCGTTAAATGCCCTGCCGTCCCTATATGGTCCGGCCAGCGAGGTGCTCGCAGCCGCGCGCGAACGCCTGCCGGACACACCGGCGATCGCCAATGCGCTTGCCGCGTTGGGGGCGCTCGCCCAATCGGCGGAAAACAAGGTCGAGCACCTGCACATCGATCTCGCCGATCTGCGCGGCTACCATTACCAGAACGGGGCGATCTTTGCGGTCTTTGCGGCCGGTGCGCCGGTGGCCATCGGCAATGGCGGCCGCTACGATGGCATCGGCAAGGCGTTCGGCCGTGCGCGGCCGGCGACCGGCTTCACGCTCGACCTGCGCCAGCTCGCCGCCCACGTCGCGCGGCATCCCTAGCGCGGCACCGTCTCAGCACGAAAGGTTCAGGACCAGCATGGGCAAGAACGTGGTCGTCATCGGCACCCAATGGGGCGATGAAGGCAAGGGCAAGGTCGTCGACTGGCTCACCGAGCACGCCCAGGGCGTGGTTCGTTTCCAGGGTGGCCACAATGCCGGTCACACCTTGGTGATCGGCGGCCATCGCACCGTGCTGCGCCTCATCCCGTCCGGGATCCTGCGCCCCGGCGTTTCTGCCTACATCGGCAACGGCGTGGTGGTCTCGCCTGCCGCCCTCCTGCAGGAGATCGGCGAGCTCGAAGCCGCCGGCGTGGCGGTGCGCGACCGCCTCAAGATCTCGCCGACGTGTCCCCTCGTGCTGCCCTACCACGTCGCTCTCGACCATGCGCGCGAAGGCGCCATGGGCGATCGCAAGATCGGCACGACGGGCCGCGGCATCGGGCCGACCTACGAGGACAAGGTCGCGCGGCGCGCAATTCGCGTGCAGGACCTCTTCTATCCGGATCGCTTTGCCGCCAAGCTCGAGGCGTTGCTCGAGTTTCACAACTTCACCCTGACGCAATATTTCAAGGTCGCGCCGGTGCCTTTCGAAGCCACCCGGGACGAAACGCTCGCCCTCGCAGGACAACTCGAGCCGATGGTCGCGGACGTGGCCGCGTTGCTGCAGGACGCGCGCAAGGCCGGCCGGTCGCTGCTCTTCGAAGGCGCGCAGGGTTCGCTGCTCGACATCGACCATGGCACGTACCCGTACGTCACCTCGTCCAATTGCTTGGCGGGTGCGGCCTCGCCCGGTGCCGGGGTCGGGCCCCAGTTCCTCGACTACGTGCTCGGCATTGTCAAGGCGTACACCACCCGGGTTGGCACGGGACCCTTCCCAACCGAGCTGACCGACGCGGTGGGAGCTGGGCTCGCGCAGCGCGGCAACGAATTCGGCTCGGTGACGGGTCGACCGCGGCGCTGTGGCTGGCTCGATATTCCGGCGCTGTCGCGCTCGCTTCAGCTCAACGGCGTGACCGGCCTTTGCATCACCAAGCTCGACGTCCTCGACGGCATGCCCGAGATTCTGGTCTGCACCCACTACACTGCCCAGGGTCGGCGTCTCGACCTCATTCCGTCGGGTGCCGATGCCGTTGCCGAATGCGAGCCGCATTACGAGACATTGCCGGGCTGGAGCGGCAGCACCGTCGGAGTCACGTCGTTCGATGCCCTGCCGCAGAATGCCCAGCGCTACCTGCGCAGGATCGAGTCGCTGACCGGTGTGCCGATCGCGATGGTGTCGACGGGACCCGATCGGGACGAGACGATCGTGCTCCAGCATCCCTTCCACTGACCTACCGACAGCTCTCAACCCGCCCGCGGTGACGCTGCCGTTCTACCATCCGAACAGTTCGAGGCCGCGCGATGATTCTCGAAGTAAGCTGGGACCGCTATCACGCCCTGGTGGAGGAGCTCGCCCTCAAGGTCCACGAGTCGGGATTCGCGTTCAACCAGATCATCTGCATCGCCCGCGGCGGCCTGCGCGTCGGCGACATGCTGTCGCGCATCTTCGAGTTGCCGCTCGCCATCCTCTCGACTCATTCGTACGCCGCCGAAGGCGGCACGGTGCGCGGCGAGTTGGTGATTGCGGAGCACATGACGATGACCGCGCCGCGGCTCGGCGAGCGTGTCCTCCTGGTCGACGACATGGTCGATTCGGGGCACACGCTGGAGGTCGTGCACCGGACGCTGCCGCAACGGTTTCCGGTGATCAGCGACATCCGCACCGCCGTGCTGTGGTGGAAGGGATGCTCGGTGGTGAAGCCCGACTATTGGGTGGAATACTTGCCCGACAGTCCGTGGATCCGCCAGCCGTTCGAGGTTTACGACGCGTTGCGGCCCGATGGCCTCGCCGCACATTTAGCCGCCCGGCAAGCGCAGTCGCCGCCCTGAGGCGCAGTCGGCGGATCACGTGCCGGCGGCTTGCGTCCGGCTGACGATCTGTTAGTCTAATCGTCAACTGTCGACAGTTGACGATGCCACCTTCCATCTCCCCTCTTGAGTTCCTTCAGGGGCACTCGCTCACTTCGGCGCTCAAGGCCGAGTTGCAGCGGCTGATTCTAAACGGCGAGATCCAGGCAGGCGAGCGGCTCAACGAGACAGCGCTCGCCGCGCGATTTCGCACCAGCCGCGGTCCCCTGCGCGAAGCACTGCAAGCCCTCGGGGAGGCGGGATTGGTCGCCTTCAGCCGCAATCGCGGCGCCTCCATCCGCCGGGTCTCGCTGAGCGATGCCGTCGATCTCTACAGCGTTCGGGCGGCACTCGAGGACGAGGTGGGCCGCACCCTCGCCCGGCGACTCACCCTGGTCCAGGACGGGACTCTCCGCAAGGTGGTCGAAGCGATGGACGCGTGCCTGCAGGCGGGGCAGCGGGCCCAGTGCTACGACCTCAACCTGCACTTCCACGACCTCTTGGTGGAATACGCCGGCAATGCGCGGCTCGCCACCCTGTACCGGCGCGTGGTCAACGAGCTGCAGCTTTTCCGGCTCCAAGGCTTGGCCTTGCGCGCGGCGCTGGAGATCACCAACGCCGAGCACCATGCCATCCTGGCCGCGCTCGAGAGCGGCAATCCGGAGGCCGGAGCAGTGGCGATGCGCGCCCACGTCGAGGCGGCGCTCCGGCGGGTCGAGCGCGGCCTGCAGGGGTCCGATCAGTCCAACCGTACTGAGGCGACCCTTGGCGAAGCTCGAGCTTAGCAACCTCACCAAGCGTTACGGCGACGTGTTGTCGGTCGACGCCATCAGCCTGTCGGTCGACCATGGCGAGTTCGTGTGCCTCCTGGGCCCGTCCGGCTGCGGCAAGACCACGACGCTGCGCATGATCGCCGGCTTTCTCGATCCCGACGAGGGCGAGATCCAGGTCGGTGGGGCCCGGATGTCCGCCCCGGGCACGGTGGTTCCGCCCGAGCGCCGCAACATGAGCATGCTCTTTCAGAGTTACGCGATCTGGCCGCACATGACAGTGCGCGACAATGTCGCCTACGGACTGAAGATGCAGCGGGTGGCCGAGCCGGAGCGACGCCAGCGTACCGACGTCCTGCTTGCCGCGACCCGCCTCGACATTCAGGCCGAGCGGTATCCCGGCGAGCTCTCGGGAGGCCAGCAGCAGCGCGTCGCCCTAGCCCGCGCCCTAGCCCCTAAGCCCAGCATCCTGCTCCTCGACGAACCGCTCTCGAACCTCGACGCCAACCTGCGCGGGGAAATGCGCTTCGAAATTCGTCGCCTGCATGACGAATTCCAGTACACGTCGATTTATGTGACCCACGATCAGACTGAGGCGATGACCATGGCGGACCGCATCGTGGTCATGAACGCCGGTCGCATCGAGCAGATCGGCACGCCCGCCGAGGTCTACGAGCGACCTACCTCGGAGTTCGTGGCGCGCTTCATCGGCGCGTCGAACGTGCTGAAGGGCAAGCACGCGGGCAACCGGCTGGTCGACGTCGCCGGTCGGTCGATCGCGGTAGGCGACGGTGAATTCGCGCCGGTCGGCAGCCCGATGAGCGTGTGCATCAAGATGCACGACCTCGAGCTGCTCCCCGAAGCCGCCGTCCGTGAGGCGAACGTGCTGCCAGGCGTGATCCGCAAGCAGGCTTATCTCGGCAGCCATCGCGACTATATCGTCGACGTCGGCCAGGAAATTTTCATCACGGCACCTCCGGGCGTGGACCTCGCGCCCGGAACACCGGTGGCCGTGCGCTTCCCCCCGCAGCGGTGCCGTGGGCTCGTTCACTGACTGGTCATGCTCTTGAGGAGGAAACCGATGAGACAAACCCTGTTGCATCCGATCGCCGCCATGCTGCTCGCGTCCGCGCTGGTGGGCACCGCACTCGCCCAGGAAACCACACCGACGATGCTGGATGCCGCTGCCAAGGAAGGCAAGGTCGTCTGGTACACGGCGGTCGACGTGAAGGTCGCCGAGGCCATCGCCAAGCAGTTTCGTGCCGAGTACCCCAAGATCCAGATCGACGTGGAAAGGTCGGGATCGGAGCGCATCTTCCAGCGCATCGGCCAGGAGATGCAGGCGAACATCCGCAACGTCGACGTCGTGAACTCCTCTGACGCGTCGCACTTCCTCTTCTGGAAGCAACAGAAGCTTCTCGCCGCGCACGTGCCGCCCGACGTGCAGCGCTTCGCGGCCCAATACAAGGATGCCGACGGCACGTTCGCGACCTGGCGCGCGACCCTCAACGTCATCGGGTACAACACCAAGCTGGTCGACGCCAAGGATGCGCCGACCGGCTATATGGACCTTCTCGATCCCAAGTGGAAGGGCAAGCTCGTCAAGGCCCATCCGAACTACAGCGGCACGAGTCTCACGGGGACGTACGCACTCACCAAGGTGCTGGGCTGGGACTACTTCGAAAAGCTCGCCAAGCAGGGCGTGCAGCAGCTGCAGTCGACGACCGCGCCCCCCAAGACGATCGCAAGCGGCGAGCGCGCGGTCATGGTTGACGGCAACGAGTACAACATGTTCATCGAGATTGACAAGAAGAGTCCGGTGGCGATCGTGTACGCCAAGGAAGGCACGCCCTTCGTCGCTTCGCCGACGGCGATCTTTGCCAACGCGCCTCATCCCAACGCCGCACGAGTGCTGCAGAACTTTCTTTACACCGCGAAAATCCAGCAATTGTCCGTGACCGAGGGCGGTACGCGTTCGGTACATCCCGACGTCAAGGATCCGCCGGGGCGTACGCCGTTGGCACAGATCAAGCTTTTGCCCGACGACCCGGAAGGCATGCTGCCGCAGGTCGGTGAGGTGAAACGGCGCTACACCGCGATCTTCGGCAACTGATCCGCGCCGCGCGCGGCCACCATGGCGACCACGACCATCGACGATGCGCTGCAGTTGCGCGCGGCGCGCGCCCGCCGTTTCGACCCCACGATGCCGGTCGCCGTGGTGCTCGCTATCCTCCTCGCCGTGCTGGTGCTGCTGCCGCTGGTGCGGTTGTTCGTCACCAGCCTCAAGGACGACGGGGGAGGCTGGTCGCTCGCGCATTATGCGCAGCTCGTAACCGACCCCGGGTTCGTGAAGCCCTTGTGGACGACCCTTTGGACCTCCGCCGCGGTCGGCGTGCTGTGCGTCATGACCGCCGCACCGATGAGCTGGCTGGTCGCCCGCACCGATCTGCCCGCAAAGCGCCTGCTCCGAACCCTGATCCTCGCCTCGTTCGTCACCCCGCCGTTCCTTGGCGCGTTCGCGTGGGTGCTGCTCGGCGGACCCAACGCCGGCCTCGTCAACCAGTGGTACTACGCCCTCACGGGGGCGAAGCCGTTCGAGTCCGCCGCCCTGATCAACATCTTCTCCGCGGGCGGCATGGTGTTCGTCATGGCCCTCTACACGTTTCCGTACGTGTTCACGTTCGTAGCCAACAGTCTCGATGTGATTCCCGCGGACCTCGAGGAAGCCGCCGCGATCCTGGGCGCACCCCGCTGGCGGACTGCACTCGATATCACCCTGCCGCTGGTGATGCCGGCGCTCCTCGCCGGTTTCCTGATCGCGTTTCTGCAATCGATGACGCTCTTTGGGGTGCCCGCGATCCTGGCGCTTCCCGCCGGCATCGGCACCATGACGACCAAGATCTGGAGCCTGTTCCAGTTTCCCCCGCGCCTCGGCCTCGCCGCCGCGGCTGCGCTGCCGTTGCTCGTGGTCACCGTGCTGCTGCTCCGGGCGCAGGCGCGCATCATGGGCCGGCGCGGCTACTCGGTCATCGGCGGCAAGGGCACGGCGACGCGGCACGTCCGGCTTGGCTGGTGGAAGCTGCCCGCCCTGCTGCTGTTCGGTGTCGTGCTCGCCTGCTCAGTCGTGCTGCCCTACGGCGTGCTGCTGCGCACCGCGCTGGTCAAGAACTGGGCGGGTCCGTCGACCGCGGAGAATTTCAGCCTCGAGCACTGGCGATTCGTGTTCTTCGACTTCAGCCAGACGCGCCTTGCTTTCGAGAACACGTTCATCCTGTGCGTCGCGGCGGCTACCGCAGGCACCCTGCTGGTCACGATCGTGTGCTATCTGTCCGCACGCAAGGTCGTGTGGGGCCACCGGTTCATCGGCCTGCTCGCCACCTCGCCGGCCGCGATCCCCGGCATCGTGCTCGCGGTCGGGCTGTTCCTCACCTACACCCAGCCTCCCTTCGTGCTGTACGGCACGCTCGGGATCATCTTCCTCGCCTACGTCACCAAGGAGCTGCCGGTGGGCTACCAGCAGATCAACGCTGCCTTGAAGAGCGTGCATCCGGAACTCGAGGACGCGAGCCGCATCTTCGGCGCCACCCGCCTGCGCGCCCTTGCCGACATCACCGCGCCGCTGATCAGGAATGGCGTCATCGCCACCTGGATTTTCATCTTCATCGGTTCGGTGCGCGAGCTCTCGGCGACGATCCTGCTGTTCACCGCACGTACCAAGACCATCGCGGTGACCATGTTCGATCTCCGCGAAAGCAACGACTGGGGCCCGATCGCCGTGCTGTCCGTGACCATGCTGGTCATCACGTTCGTGCTGGTGGCCCTGGTCACCCGCTTCACCAACCGGAGGCTCGCATGAGCGATCGATCGGTACTGCCAGTGCTCGGCCTCATGCCGGGTGATCCGACCGGGATCGGTCCCGAGCAATGCGCGCGCATCCTGGCCGATGGCCGACTCACGGACGTGGCCAGGCTGGTCGTGATTGGCGATGCGCGGGTGCTGGCGATGGGTGCGCGTGACGCGGGCGTACGGCTCGATCTGCGTCGCTGCGATCGGCCCCACGCGGCCGACTGGTCGAACGGCGCGATCCCCATCGTCGATCTCGCCAATCAGGACACTGCCGAACTGCGCCGCGGCGCGGTTTCGGCCGCTGCGGGGCACGTAGTCGGCGCGACCTTGCAGCACATGGTCGGGCTGGCCCTGGCCGACGAGATCGATGGCATAACCTTCGCCCCGCTCAACAAGGCCGCGCTGCACGCGGGCGGTTGGCGCTTCAACGACGAGCACCAGCTCTTCGCCCATCTCACCGGCCACGAGGGCCACTTCGGAGAAATGAACGTGCTCGACGGGCTGTGGATGTCACGGGTGACGTCCCATGTGGCCCTGCGTACCGCACTCGACCAGATCACGGGCGCGCGTATCGAGGCTGCGCTTGCGCTGGCGGATGCGACCATGCGCGGCGCCGGTTTTGCAGCACCGCGGATCGCGGTGGCCGCGCTCAACCCCCACGGCGGCGAGAACGGCCTGTTCGGACGCGAGGAGATCGAGGTCATCGCCCCGGCGGTAGCACGCGCGGCGGCGTCCGGCATCGCCTGTCGCGGCCCCTTCCCGGCCGACACGGTGTTTCTCAAGGCGCTCGATGGCGAGTTCGATGGCGTCCTCACCATGTATCACGACCAGGGCCAGATCGCGACCAAGCTGCGCGGGTTCAACCGCGGCGTCACGGTGACAGCCGGCCTCGCGACGGTGTTCACGACCCCGGCGCACGGCACCGCGTTCGACATCGTCGGCCAGGGCAAGGCCACGACGGGCGCCCTCGAGGCCGCCGTGCGTCTCGCCGCTCGCTTGGCGACGTGTCGCCGCAAGACGCCCGCCACGGTCCTTGCCAACGTCTAGACCAGGAGATCGTCCATGTCCACCGCCGTGCCCGATGCCAGGATCAACCCCGCTGCGACGGGCGAAGCAGTGTCGCTAACCCAGTACGTCGCCGAGTTCGTCGTGGCGACGCGGGCCGACGACATCCCCGCGGAAGTAGCCCGCCTCGGAAAGCGCTCGGTGCTCGACGGCGTCGGACTCGCGTTCGCCGGCGCCGCCTCCCACACGGGCGCGATCGCCCGTCGTTACCTGCGCGAACTCGGCATTGCGAACGAGCGCGGTTGCACGGTGATCGGCTCCGACCTGCGGTTGCCGGCACGCTTCGCGGCCTTCGCCAATGGCCTGGGGATCCACGCAGATGATTACGACGACACCCAGCTCGCCGTCGCCAAGGATCGCGTGTACGGCCTGCTCACCCATCCCACCGCACCGGCTCTGCCGCCGGCCCTGGCGATTGCGGAGCGCGACCATCGCAGCGGCCGGGATCTCATGACGGCCTACCAAATAGGGGTCGAGGTCGAATGCAAGATCGCCGAGGCTATCCTGCCGCGCCACTACCAGCACGGCTTCCACAGCACTGGCACGTGCGGCGCCATCGGCGCCGCGGCCGCGGCGTCGCACTTGCTCGGGCTCGACGTCCCGACCACGCGCCGCGCACTCGCGATCGCGGCCAGTCAGGCGGCTGGGCTGCGCGAGAACTTCGGGACCATGACCAAGCCGTTCCACGCCGGCCGTGCGGCCGAGAGCGGCGTCGTTGCCGCAGAGATTGCGCGCCTGGGCTTCACCGCCTCACCAATCGGCCTGGAAGCAGACCGCGGCTTCTTCCGCGCCGCCGGCGGCGGTTACAGCGTGGAGATGATCGCGGGCAAGCTCGGCGCGCCCTGGACCTTCGCCCATCCGGGCGTCTCGATCAAGCCGCACCCCTCGGGCTCGCTCACCCATCCGGGCATGAGCGTGATGCTCGAGCTCATTCGCCGTCACGATCTCGACGCGAAGCAGGTGAAGCGCGTCGCTGTGGGGACCAACCACAACATGCCCAACGCCCTCATTCACCATCGTCCGGTAACCGAGCTGCAGGCCAAATTCAGCATGGAGTTCTGCATGGCAATCCTGCTCCTCGATCGGGAGGCCGGCCTCGCGCAGTTCACCGACGAGGTGGTCAACCGTCCCGACGTGCAGGCGTTGCTCGCCCGCGTCGACTTCAGCGTTCATCCAGAGGCCGAGGCCGCGGGATTCGACAAGATGACGACCATCGTGGAAGTCGAGCTTCACGACGGACGGACGGTGCGTGGCGTCGCCGACTTCGGCAAGGGAAGCCCCGCCAATCCGATGAGCGACGACGAGCTCGCTGCCAAGTTTCGGGAATGCGCGCGCTGGGGCGGACTCGCGACGGCCGAGGCGGAGCAAGTGTTGGAGCGTCTCTGGCGCATCGACGGCGTTTCCGACGTGTCCGAGCTGACCGCTCTGCTGCGGCGCCGCCGCGACTGATCGCAGGGTTGCGTACCCACGCCCGCGCCCGGACGCCCGGCCGCGTAAGGTAAGATAGCGGTTTGCCCGGGTCGCGACCCCGTCGTAACTGGATCCCGTCGTACCTGGATCGCCGCGCCGCGCGTCCCGCGCTGATGCCGGAAACACAGACGCCCGGAGGCGAGGCGGGCGTCGCGCATGGTGGCTAACGGCTCGTGCTGCGGCGTAACAGTGCGGTCATGCACCCGGTCCGGCATTGAGTCGTGCCCGGGAATTTGGTGCCCAGAAGAGGACTCGAACCTCCACAGTGTCGCCACCGCTAGGACCTGAACCTAGTGCGTCTACCAATTCCGCCATCTGGGCATTGCAAGCGTTACCAGCCGTGATGCACCAGCCCGGATACGAGCGGTGATCGGAGCCGTGATCGGGCCATTGCAACCGATTATTTTACTTTCGGACCTACAAGTTGTCAAAAAAACGAAGCGAATCCGGTACCTCCGGCAAGCGCAAGCATTCTGAAGACTCCCCCCGGCGCGATCCCTCGGCCGACGCCTCCACCACCGCACCGTCCGAGCGGGCGCCGCGGCGCGGCGACATCGACCCGGACCTCATTCCTGCAAGAAGCGCCATCCTCGACGCGCTGCAGGGGCAACCCATGTCCGAGAACGAGCTCGCCGCACTGCTCGAGGTCAAGAAACGCGCCCGCGAGGCCTTCGCCGGGCGCGTGCGGGCCATGGAACGCGATGGCCAGCTCCTCACCAACCGTAAGGGCGACCTTTGCGTGCTCGCCAAGCTCGACCTCGTCACCGGGGTCGTGCAGGGCCATCCGGATGGCTACGGCTTCCTCCGGCCGGAAGGCGGCAGCGCCGACTTGTTCCTCTCGGCCAAGGAAATGCACAAGGTGCTGCACGGCGATCGCGCCTCGGCCCGCGTCATCGGCCTCGACCGCCGCGGCCGCCCCGAAGGCGAGATCGTCGACGTCATCGAGCGCGCCAACACCCACGTGGTGGGCCGCCTGTACGAGGAACACGGGGTGTGCTTCGTGGTGGCCGAGAACCGGCGGATCAACCAGGACCTGCTGGTGCCCCCGGGCGAGCAAGGCAAGGCCAAGGCCGGCCAGGTGGTCGTGGTCGAGATCGTGCAGCAGCCGTCGCCGCAGCACGAGGCGGTTGCGCGGGTGACCGAGGTGCTCGGCAGCCTCACCGATCCTGGCATGGAAATCGAGATCGCCCTGCGCAAGCACGACCTCCCTTTCGAGTTCTCCAAAGCCGCGAAACGCCAGGCGAAGGAATTGCCCGAAACGGTGTCGGCCGTCGACTGCGAAGGTCGCGTCGACCTTCGCGACCTGCCACTCGTCACCATCGATGGCGAGAATGCGCGCGACTTCGACGACGCGGTCTTTTGCGAGCGCAAGGGACGCGCCGGCTACCGGCTGGTGGTGGCGATCGCCGACGTGTCGCACTACGTGAAGGATGGCGACGCCCTGGATCGCGACGGCCGCGAGCGCGGCACATCGGTCTATTTCCCGCGACGCGTAATCCCGATGCTGCCCGAAGCGCTGTCCAACGAGCTCTGCTCGCTCAAACCCAAAGTCGACCGGCTGTGCATGGTGTGCGACATGGACGTGAGTGCGCAGGGTCTCATCAAGGGTTCTCGTTTCTATCGCGGCGTGATGCACTCGCACGCTCGCCTCACGTATGCCAAGGTGTGGGAGTGGCTCTCGGCCGCCGCCGAGCGCCGGGACGTTCCCGCCGAGGCGAAGCCGCTGATGCCGCATCTCGACAACCTCTACGCGGTGTTTCGCGCACTCGGCAAGTCCCGGGTCAAGCGTGGCGCGATCGACTTCGACACACCCGAGATGCAACTCGAGTTCGATGTCCACGGCAAGATCGTGCGCATCGTGCAGGTTTTGCGCAACGACGCGCATCGCCTCATCGAGGAATGCATGCTGGCGGCCAACGTGTGCACGGCGGAGTTCCTCGCGGCCAACAAGCACCCGGGGTTGTACCGCGTGCACGAGGGCCCGACGCCGGAAAAGCTCACCCTGCTGCGCGAGTTCCTGCAGACCAAGGCACTGTCCCTCGGCGGCGGCGACGATCCTACGGCGGCCGACTACGCCGAGCTCATGGAGCGCATCCGGGAGCGGCCGGACTTCGCGCTGCTCCAGACAGTGCTGCTGCGCTCGCTGCAGCAGGCGCAGTATCGTCCCGAGAATGCCGGTCATTTCGGCCTCGCCTACGCCGCCTACGCGCACTTCACGTCGCCGATCCGCCGCTACCCCGACCTGCTCGTGCATCGCGCCATCAAGGCGGTGCTCGATGGTCGCCGCTACCAGCCGTCGGGCTCGTCGTGGGTGGAGCTGGGCGCGCACTGCTCGATGACCGAGCGCCGCGCCGACGAGGCGACCCGCGATGTCGAGAACTGGCTGAAGTGCTACTACATGCGCGACAAGGTCGGCGAAACCTTCGAGGGAACCATCAGCGGGGTCACCGGTTTCGGCATGTTCGTGACCATCGACGAGCTCAACGTCGACGGCTTGGTGCACATCACCGAGCTCGGCCGGGATTACTTTCACCTCGACCCCGCGCGACATGCGCTGGTGGGGGAGCGCAGCGGCCGCGTGTACCAGCTGGCCGGGCGGGTGCGCGTACAGGTGGCCCGGGTAGACTTGGAGACGATTCGCATCGACTTCACCCTGGCCGAACCCGAGCCTGCAAGCGCAACGCCGGAGCCTCCCATCGCCCGCAAGGTGCCACGCGGTCGCGCGCGGCGCTGAAACAGGTTGCGCGGGGCGGTGTCATGGATCTCGTCATTCAGTCATCCGACATCGGCAGCGAGCACATCGCGGCGTTTGCCGAGCTGACCGATGCCAGCGCCATCGAGGTGCTGGAAGGCGGCACCCAGCAGGCCTATCGGTTGCGCGGGGTCCGGCGCGCCGAGGGCCTCGAGGCTGCGTGCGAGCGCGCCAGCTGCGACTGCGCCTTCGTGCCCGACGACCTCGCGCGCGCGCGGGTAGGCCTCGTCGCGATGGACATGGACTCGACCCTGATCACCATCGAGTGCATCGACGAAATCGCCGATCGGCTGGGCATCAAGCAGGAGGTGGCCGCCATTACCCAACGAGCAATGCGGGGCGAGCTCGACTTCGCGGCGAGTCTCACCCAGCGCGTTGCCTTGCTCGCGGGGCTGGCCGTGACCGAACTGCAGTCCGTGTACGACGAGCGTCTGCTGCTTTCCCCGGGTGCGGAGCGCATGCTGGCGGGATTCCGGGCGGCGGGGGCACGCACGCTGCTCGTATCGGGCGGATTCACGTTTTTTACCGAACGACTGCGCGAGCGGCTCGATCTCGACGACACGCTCGCCAACGTGCTCGACGTGGCCGACGGCAAGCTCACCGGCAAGATCGTCGGCCCGATCGTCGATGCCGCCGCCAAAGCTGCGCGGGTCGCGTCCCATCGGGCGCGCCTGCCGGAGGGCAAGCTGGTCGTGGCGATCGGCGACGGCGCCAACGACCTGCCGATGCTCGCTGCTGCCGACGTGTCGATCGCCTATCGCGCCAAGCCGGTGGTGCGCGCCCACGCGACCTACGCGATCAATCACGGCGGGCTGGACGCGGCGCTCAACCTGTTCGCCTGAGACGCCAAGTGCGGGTGTGACGGGCGGGGGCGTCGTCGCCGGCGGCCAGACGTCCGGACTCGTGCTTGCTGCCGTTCCCGCTTGCCGCTGTTCCTGCCTGCCCGCCACTGCTGCCTGCCCGCCACTCCTGCCTGCCGCCGCTCATGCGTGCCGCGGTTCCGCGTGCCGCCGGTGCCCGGCCCTCGTCCAACGCAGCAGGAGGTCAGCATCGCAACCCAGCACCCGCCTAGTCCGATTCCTCGATCCACGCCATCTGGATGGCTTCGAGGATCTTCTCTCCGCTGCGCTTGGGATCGTCTGCGAAGCCGGGCAACTCACACACCCACCCGTGCAGCTCGGTGAACCGCACGGTTCGCGGGTCACACTCCGGATGGGTCTCACTGAGGCTGATGGCGATATCGCGGGTATCGGTCCACTTCATGGCATCTCCTTGCCGATCGTGCAGCGACGATGGCTAGCGCCGTTCCTTGGCGTAATTGATCGTATAACGCGGGATTTCGATCACCAGCTTGTCCTTGCCAACGACGGCCTGGCACGACAGCCGCGACCGTGCCGTGAGTCCCCAGGCGCGGTCGAGCAGATCGTCCTCGGCGTCGGTCGACGGATCGAGGGTGTCGAAGCCATCGCGCACGACGACGTGGCAGGTAGTGCACGCGCAGGATTTCTCGCACGCGTGCTCGATCTCGATGCCGTGATCGAGCAACGCATCGCACACCGAGACGCCCTCGGTCGCGTCGAAGGTCGCGCCCTCGGGACACGCTTCGGGATGAGGAAGGACGACCATCTCAGGCATCGCAGACTCGTTCAGGTAAGGGCATCGACGCGCCGGCCGGTGAGGGCGCGCTGCACGCCACGATCCATCCGCCGTGCCGCGAGCTCGGCAGTACTGTGGTTCAGGGCCGAAATGGCGGCGACGAGCGCCTGGCGGTCGGCTCCCTGCCGGGCGTGGGCGAGTGACTCGACCGCGGCATCGATTGCTGCCCTCTCCTCAACGGATACGAGGTCGGCGTCGGTCGCGAGCGCGCCACGGGTTGCACCGACCAGCACATCCGCCTCGACCTGTGCTTCCGCGAGCGCGCGTGCGGCCATGTCGTCCGCGGCGTGGGCGAAGGAGTCCTGGAGCATGCGCGCGATGTCCGTGTCAGAAAGTCCGTAGCTCGGCTTGACCGTGACCGACGCCTCGACCCCGGAGGTCATCTCGCCGGCCGATACCCCGAGCATGCCGTCAGCGTCGACCTTGAAGTGCACTCGGATGCGGGCCGCCCCCGCCGTCATCGGCGGAATGCCGCGCAACTCGAAGCGCGCCAGGGACCGGCAGTCCTCGACCTTCTCGCGCTCCCCCTGCACCACGTGAAACGCCATCGCGGCCTGACCGTCCTTGAAGGTGGTGAATTCCTGGGAGCGCTCCACCGGGATGGTGGAGTTGCGCGGCACGACCTTCTCCACGAGGCCGCCCATGGTCTCGATCCCGAGCGACAGCTGGATGACGTCGAGCAGCAGCCAATCGTCGTCGCCCGGCGCGCGATTGCCGGCCAGCACGTTCGCCTGGATCGCCGCCCCCAGGGCGACCACCTGGTCTGGATCGACGTTGGTGAGCGGCGGCTGCCCGAAGAACGCGCCGACCGCCTTCTGGATCTGCGGCATCCGCGTCGCCCCACCCACCATCACCACCCCCTTGACGTCCGCGGGATCGAGCCCGGCATCGCGCAAGGCGCGCTTCACCGGCGCCATCGTCTTGTTGACGAGTGTTGCCGTGATCCGGGTGAAAATCTCGGCCGTGAGCACGAGCTCGATGTCGTCGCCGGAGGAAAGCGTCGCGACGATCGGCGAGGTCCGATGCAGGCTGAGGTTCTCCTTGGCTTCGCGCGCCTTCACCATCAGGAGCCGCGTGTCCCCGGGGGACAGCGGTGGCAAGCCAGCGGCCTCGATCATCCAGCAATAGACGCGGTGGTCGAAATCGTCGCCGCCGAGCGCCGAATCGCCGTTAGTCGCGAGCACCTCGAATACGCCCTTGGAAAGCTGCAGGATCGAGATGTCGAATGTGCCGCCGCCTAAGTCGTACACCGCGTACGTGCCTTCCGAGGCATTATCAAGACCATAGGCGATCGCGGCTGCCGTCGGCTCGTTAAGGAGCCGTAGTACCGGCAATCCGGCCAGCGCCGCGGCATCCTTAGTCGCCTGGCGCTGGGCGTCGTCGAAGTACGCCGGCACGGTCACCACCGCGCCGGCCAGCTCATCACCCAGGCTCTCCTCCGCGCGCAAACGCAGCCGGCGCAGGATCTCGGCCGACACCTCCACAGGACTCTTGATGCCGGCGCGGGTGCCGAGCTGGAGCATTCCCGGCGCATCGATGAACCGGTACGGAAAGCGCCGGTCATCAGCGAGGTCAGCGAGACCGCGACCCATGAAGCGCTTCACCGACACGATGGTGTTCTGCGGATCCTTGGCCTGCTGAGCCTCTGCGGCGAAGCCCACGTCCACCGCTCCGCCCTCACCGTAACGCACGATCGACGGCAACAGCGGCCGCCCTTCCCGGTCGGGCAACACCACCGGAATGCCGTGGCGAACGGTGGCGACGAGCGAGTTGGTAGTGCCGAGGTCGATGCCGACCGCGAGGCGCCGTGCGTGTGGTGCTGGCGTCGCGTCGGGCTCGGAGATCTGCAGCAGGGCCACTACGCCTCCGCCTCGGTGAGCGCCGCGCCGATGTCCTCGCCGAGCTTCACCAGGAACTTGAGCTCACGCACCTTGGCTCGGGCCGCGTCCCAGGCCGCATCCTGATCGAGAAGGGACTCGAGCTCCTGCTCACGCCCGCGCATTTCGCGGCGCAATTCGCGCAAGGTCGCATCGAGCACGTCCACGTCGGCCGCGGCGGCCGCATCGGCGACCGCTTCGCGACGCTCGAGCTGTCGCTCCAGGAAATCCATCGGCAGTGCCGTATCGCGCTCCCCACCCGCGTCGATACCGTGCAGGGCAAGGAGATGCTCGGCGCGCAGCACGGGACTCTTCAGCGCGCCATAGGCTTCGTTCACGCGGGCAGAGGCCTGCGCGGCGAGCCGCTGGCTGGCGTCGTCATCCCCGGCGTGACGATCCGGGTGGACCTGCGACTGCAACGCGCGATAGGCGCGTTCGAGCGCGGCCTCGTCCACGCGAAACCGGGCAGGGACGTCGAAAAGCTCGAAATGATTACGGGTGAAGTCGATCATCGAGAAATGGGGCACATGGCGCTCGACCAATCACGAGGAGTGATGCGGCGCGCTCGAATCTGTCACGCGTAGTTGACGCCATCGCGTCCGGCTTGTTCGGGTCGCAGGACGATCGCTTCCAAGGATCGGGGCCAGACCGACCGAGTCCAGACACCCTGCGCGATCGACACCCCTCGGTTACTTACCCGGGCATGCCTGCCAACCTCATCACCAGCCATTGGAATAGCCGGTGGGCGTGGATGGGTTGCGACGGAGGGTAGGGCAGAGCGCCACGAAACCGGATCAGCCCTTACGATACCCCGCGCGCCGCGACCAGGTGGCGGTGCATGCACCCGATCACAACTACATGCACTCAGACGTTGAACGATTCGCCGCAGCCGCACGCGTCCTTTACGTTCGGATTATTGAACCGGAAGCCCTCGTTCAGCCCCTCGCGCGTGAAGTCGAGTTCGGTACCCTCGAGGTAAGGCAGGCTTTTCGGATCGATCACCACCGTGACACCGTAGCTCTCGAATTGCGCATCCTCGGGACGAATCTCATCGGCGTACTCGAGCTTGTAGGCGAGCCCCGAGCAACCCGAGGTACGCACGCCGAGGCGCAGGCCCACGCCCTTGCCGCGTTTCGCAAGATTGGTCGCAATGTGCCGCGCCGCCTTTTCAGTTACGGTGATGGCCATGATCTCTCTGTGCTGACGAAAATGATGACTGGATCGCGCCCGGTCACGCGATCAATCCGCAGCAGTCGTCGCTTCCGCGACCACCGCCTCCGGCTCACCCGGACCATGCTTCTTGCGATAGTCCGCCACCGCGGCCTTGATCGCATCCTCGGCCAAGATCGAGCAGTGAATCTTCACCGGGGGCAGGGCAAGCTCCTCCGCAATCTGGGTGTTCTTGATGCCCATCGCCTGGTCGAGCGTCTTGCCTTTGACCCACTCGGTGACGAGGGACGACGAGGCGATCGCGGAGCCACAGCCGTACGTCTTGAACTTGGCGTCCTCGATGAGGCCATCCTTGCCTACGCGGATTTGCAGCTTCATCACGTCGCCGCACGCCGGAGCGCCGACCATGCCGGTACCCACGTCCTCCGCTTCCTTTGAAAACGACCCGACGTTGCGCGGGTTCTCGTAATGGTCAAGTACCTTGTCACTGTATGCCATGGTTCACCTCGTCTGGATTGCGGGGCTACTGCCGCGTCAATGCGCTGCCCACTGTACGGTATCGAGATCGACTCCATCCTTGAACATCTCCCACAGGGGAGAGAGCTCACGGAGCTTCGCAATCTTGCGCTTGAGCAATTCCACGGTGTAGTCGATGTCGGCTTCCGTGGTGAAACGACCGATGGTGAAGCGGATCGAGCTGTGCGCGAGCTCGTCGCTCCTGCCGAGGGCGCGCAACACGTACGACGGCTCGAGCGACGCCGAGGTGCAGGCCGAGCCGGACGACACCGCGATCTCCTTGATGGCCATGATAAGGCTCTCGCCCTCGACGAAATTGAAGCTCACGTTGAGGTTGCCGGGCACCCGGCGCTCGAGGTCGCCGTTGACGTAGATCTCCTCGATCGTCGAGAAGCCCTGCAGAAGCCGGTCGCGCAGCATCCGGATGCGCTCGTTGTCGACTGCCATCTCGGCCTTGGCGATCCGGAATGCCTCGCCCATGCCCACGATCTGGTGGGTGGCAAGCGTCCCCGATCGCATGCCACGCTCATGCCCGCCGCCATGCATCTGCGCCTCGATCCGCACCCGCGGCTTGCGGCGCACGAATAACGCGCCTACACCCTTTGGACCATAGGTCTTGTGGGCCGAGAATGACATCAGGTCGACCTTGAGCTTCCCGAGGTCGATGGGCATCTTGCCGGTTGTTTGCGCGGCGTCGACGTGGAAGATGATGCCCTTGCCACGACAGATCTCGCCGATCGCGGCGATGTCCTGGATCACGCCGATCTCGTTGTTCACCGCCATCACCGACGCGATGATCGTGTCGGCGCGCAATGCTGCCTCGAATGCCTTGAGGTCGAGGAGCCCGTCCGGCTGCACGTCGAGATACGTTACCTCGAAACCTTCCCGCTCCAACTCGCGCATCGTGTCGAGCGTCGCCTTATGCTCCGTCACGACAGTCACGAGGTGTTTGCCCTTGTCCTTGTAAAAATGGGCCGCGCCCTTGAGTGCGAGGTTGATCGACTCGGTCGCACCGGACGTCCAGACGATTTCCCGCGGGTCGCAGTTGACCAGCGCCGCCACGTTCTCCCGGGCCTCCTCCACGGCACGCTCGGCCTGCCAGCCAAACGAGTGCGAGCGCGACGCGGGATTACCGAAATTCTCGGTGAGATACGGAATCATTTTTTCGGCCACGCGCGGGTCGACGGGCGTGGTCGCGGAATAATCGAGGTAGATCGGTGTTTTCATCGTGCGCGTCCCGTCGAGTCGGTAGTGATGGCTTTCACGCTGTTCACGCGAGGGTTGCAGGCTCTCGCGAGCGTGACACCCCGCGATGGTCTTGCATCACCACCACCTCGGAGTGGTCCTGTTGCCGGACGAGCTCGGCGAGGGAAACCGAGCGCAGGAAGCTGAAGATGTGGGCGTTGAGTCCAGCCCACAACTCGTGCGTCATGCAACGCCGGTCGTCGTGGCAATTTTCCCGCCCCCCGCATTGGGTGGCATCGATGGGCTCGTCGACGGCGAGGATGATGTCGGCAACCGAGACACTGTCGGCGCTTCGCGCGAGGTGATAGCCCCCGCCAGGTCCGCGCACGCTATCGACCAGCCCATGCCTACGCAGCTTGCCGAAGAGTTGCTCCAGATACGACAGCGAAATGCGCTGGCGCTCCGAAACCCCGGCCAACGTGGCGGGGCCCTCCGTGCTGTGCATGGCGATATCGATCATTGCCGTGACAGCGAATCTTCCCTTGGTGGTCAGGCGCATATGGTCACCCGTTCCGTAACGTGGCGCGCCTGCGGGGCGCGGCTGAGGGAGCTCCGATCCATCACCAGAGCTCTCCGGTCATGGATCGTTGCGTGATTCCGAGGCAGGCTCTATGTCAGGCGGGGGCAGAGCAGGACCCCACCCACCCGCCGGCACGGTCGAGACGCGCCCGGCCTTATCGGGCGTTGCCTCTTCATGCCTACCCTGTTTCCAATCCCGAGTAGTTTAGTCAACTAACGGCCCGTGGAGTTCCTTTTTTCTACTCCAGCATCTGGTTCAGGCGCTGGGGGTCGAACCGTTCGGCGGTTGCCTTGGCGTCGCCGATATCGGCGCCTTCCTGCTGCAGCTGGTTGATCAGCGCCTCAAGGCGGGCATCGGTTTCCGCTGCATGGTCGACCAGGCGGTGGATCGCCTGGACCACTGGATCGTCCATGTCTGCGCCGACGCCATACGCCGAGAAGCCCATCTTGGCCGCCTGTCCCTCGCGCCGCTCGGCGTCGTCACCGACGACGATCCGCGCGGGTATGCCGACCGCGGTGGCACCGGCAGGAACTTCACGCACAACGACGGCATTGGAGCCTATCTTGGCGCCATCTCCTACCAAAATCGGCCCCAACACCTTGGCACCTGCGCCGATCACGACCCCCCGACCGAGGGTCGGATGGCGCTTACCCTTATTCCAGGACGTGCCGCCAAGAGTGACGCCGTGATACAGAGTGCAGTCGTCCCCGATCTCAGCCGTTTCCCCGATTACGATACCCATGCCGTGGTCGATGAAGACCCGGCGGCCTATCCGCGCGCCCGGGTGGATTTCGATGCCCGTAAAAAAACGCACAACGTGGGACAGGAATCGCCCGGGCCAACGCCAGCCAAGGGTCCACAGCCGATGATTGAAGCGATGCCAGACCAAGGCATGCAGGCCAGGGTAGCAAGTGAGCACTTCCCAACGCGACCGTGCTGCCGGGTCGCGGTCGAAAACCACGGCGATGTCTTCGCGAATCCGGCTCAGCATCCGCCTATTTTCTCATTTCCGACAGATTTACTCAACTATTGCCGGCGAGACGCTAGGTTCTCGGCGTTCCTCCCAGGACGGCGTCCACGCGCGCCAGGATCCCTCGGAGGATGTTCACCTCCTCCTTTTCGAGTGCCCGGCGGGCGAACATCCGCCGCAGCCGCGGCATCAGACGGCGCGGCATTTCCGGGCGAAGAAACGCGAGGGCGACCAGGGTCCGGGTGGCGTGGACATAGAGGGCCTCGATCTCGTCGGCGGTGGCCGGCGCGAAGCGCGGCGCCTGCCAGACGTCTGCGCCGTTGCTGGCCATGCGTAGTTCGTATGCGGCGAGTTGCACCGCCGCGGCGAGATTGAGCGACGCGTACGCCGGATTGGCCGGAATGGTCGCGACCGCGGTACAGCGCGCAAGGTCGACATTGGACAGCCCGGACATCTCCCCGCCGAACACGATCGCCACGTCGCCGGCCGCGGCGTGGCGCACGGCCTCGACGCAGCCGTCGCGCGCAGCGAGTACGCGGCCGGCGAACTCGCGCGGTCGCGCGGTGAAACCGAGCACGAACACGGCCCCGGCGAGCGCCGCGTCGAGGCTCGTGACGACCTCCGCCGCATCGAGCACCCCAGTGGCGCCGGAGGCGCGGGCACTTGCGTCCGGATGCGGAAAGGCGCGCGGGCGGACCAGCAGCAGGCGGCCGAGACCCATCGTGAGCATCGCCCGCGCGCTTGCCCCCACATTACCGGGATGGCTCGTATCGACCAGGACGATGCGAACGCGGGTAAGTGCGGCGATGGATTCAACGATGGGGGGCATGGTGGGTATGCATGCGGCGCACCGCGTCTTGGACCGCGGGCGAGCGGTTACAATGCGGCCCTACTCCCGCCTCGCGTCGCGCGTCCGCCAGTCCGGCGCGCATCATCCACCATGCATCCCACGCTCACCATCGCGGTGAAGGCGGCACGTCGCGCCGGCACCATCATCAATCGAAGTGCTCGTGATCTCGAGCTGCTGACGGTCACGGTCAAGGGACCGAAGGACTTCGTGAGCGAGGTGGACCGGGCGGCGGAGGCGGCGATCGTCGAGACGTTGCTCGAGGCTTACCCGGACCACGCGATTCTAGCAGAGGAAGGTACCGCCAAAGGCGCCAACGCCGATGCCGAGAACCTCTGGATCATCGACCCTCTCGACGGCACCACCAACTTTCTGCACGGCTTCCCGCAGTACTGCGTGTCGATTGCTCTGCAGCACCGCGGCCAGGTCACGCATGGCGTGATCTACGATCCGGTGCGCAACGACCTGTTCACCGCGAGCCGCGGCCGGGGCGCGTTCCTGAACGACCGCCGCATGCGGGTATCGCGCCGCGATCGCCTCAGCGATTGCCTCATCGGCACCGGATTTCCGTTCCGCGATGGCCGTTACCTCGACACCTACCTGCAGATGATGAAGACCATGATCGAGCAGACGGCGGGATTGCGGCGTCCCGGCGCGGCGGCGCTTGATCTTGCCTACGTCGCGGCGGGGTTTTACGACGGCTTCTTCGAGGTCGGGCTCAACCCCTGGGACGTCGCCGCGGGTAGCCTCCTCGTCCAGGAATCGGGCGGGCTCATCGGCGATCTGGCGGGAGACGGCGATTTCCTGCACAGCGGTCAGGTAATCGCCGCGAATGCCAAGGTCTTCGCCCAGATAGTTGCGGCCCTCGCACGGTTCCGCCCCGAGTTGACCCGCTCGCTCGCCAAGCAGTCGAGCGCACCCAAGGTCGACCAGGACTGAAGGGTCGGCCCTCAGGGAATGGGCGGGCCATTCGTCCGTCCCCGGACGCCGATCGCGCATGGCGATGGCATTGAAGTTGCAGCACGCGGCACCATAACGAACCCGCCCCACGGAGCTTCCCCCATGTCCACGCTGTGCCAGCGGCCCAAGCCGCGCGTTGCGCTTGTGCGTCATTTGGCGACCTTACTACGCCAATCGCGTCGAGTTGTGCCCGTGTTCGGCACGGCGATCGCGCTGACCACACTCCCCGTCCTCGCGGAGACGGTCGACGCCTTGCTGGTGATGCCCGCGCCGAGCGCGCTATCGGGCCAGGGAGGTGTGCCAGCTCTGGTAGACCGGCTCGAAGCCCGCGCCGGGACGAAACTGAATCTGACCGGCACGACCCGCACTGGCGCGCTGGCGCTGGGGCTGCCTCCGACCGAATTTTCGGTGATCGCAAGCCGGCTTCGCGAGGATCGTGCTGTGCTCTGGGTCGACCGCGCGGCCGCCCCTGGCGCAGAGCAGAAAGCCCGCCGCAAGGCAGGCGCCCTGGGCGAGCGAGGCCAGAAACTCATGGTCCGGCTCAACGCCGACGTGGTTGCCGACTGGACCGTGCTGGCCCAGCGATTCGGCGCGGTGCTGGGCACCGACGTCCGCGCCGAGCGCCAGATCGGCAACGTGTGGGTGCTACGCCTCGCCGCGGCGCAACCCGCGGCGGTGCTCGCAGAACTCGCCACCCGGCTGCAGATGGACAGCGCCGTCCAATACGCCGATCCCGTGCTGCGGCGCTACGCCCAGGCCCTGCCGCCCGATGACCCGTACTACCCGCAGCAATGGAACCTGACCGACAGCGTCTCCGGCATCGACCTCCCTGCGGCGTGGGCGTTGCAGCGCGACACTGCGCCGATTACTGTCGCCGTGGTCGATACCGGCATCCTTCCGCACCCCGATCTCGACGCCAAGGTGCTGCCGGGCTACGACTTCATCAGCGACCCCGAGCGCGCCCGCGACGGCGATGGTCGTGACCCCGACCCCCGGGACGAGGGTGACTGGCTCGCGGCCGGCGACTGTGGCGGCTATCCCGCCGAGCCGAGCTCGTGGCACGGCACGTTCGTCGCAGGTCTCATTGCCGCCACCACCAACAACGGCATCGGCATCGCCGGCGTCAATGCCAACGCGCGCATCGTGCCGGTTCGGGCCCTCGGGCAGTGCGGAGGCACCGACGAGGACGTCTTCGCGGCACTGCTGTGGGCTGCCGGCGCGCCGGTCACCGGAGTGCCGCCGAACGCGAACCCGGCGAAAGTGATCAACCTCAGTCTCGGTGGCTTCGGCGCGTGTGCGCACAGCATCCAGGAGGCGGTGAACGATGCAATCGCCCATGGCGCCATCGTGGTGGCGGCCGCCGGCAATGAATACGATGACGTCGCGTCCTTCGCCCCCGCGAATTGCAGCGGGGTCATCACCGTCGCGGCCCACAATCGCGCCGGCGAGCGCGCGTTCTATTCCAACTTTGGGCGTCGCATCGATATTTCCGCACCTTCCGGCGACGGTGGCGGCAGCGACTCCACGGTCTCGCTCGGCAACGACGGCACCACGGTTCCGGGCACGGCCATCTACGACGAGGGCATCGGCACCAGCTTTTCGGCGCCATTGGTCGCCGGCACCGTCTCCATGATGCTAGGCCGCAATCCGACGCTGACCGCCGGCCGCGTACTGGCCATCCTGCAAGGGACGACGCGAAGCTTCCCCGACGCGACCCCCTGCCGGCTGGGCGGCTTTTGCGGCGTGGGCATGCTCGATAGCGGACTCGCAATGGCGAGCACGATCCCGGCCACCGACGCGGCGCCGGAGGGCACGATTGCGGTGGTGGAGTATTTCAACGCAGCGCTCGATCATTACTTCATGACGACCAACGCCGCGGAAATCGCCGCGCTCGACGCGCCGTGGAGCGCCTTCGTACGCACCGGCTTCGTGTTCTACGCCTACCCCGACGCCGCCCACGCGCCACTCGGGAGCGCCCCGGTGTGCCGCTTCTACGCCGACGCCTCGGCGCAGATCGACGCCCACTACTTCACCGCCGATCCCGCACAGTGCGCGTTCGTGCAACAACGCTGGCCCGGCGTGTGGCAGCTGGAGAATGCCGCGGCATTCTACGTAGTCGCGCTCGACGCTGCCGGGCGGTGTCCGGACGCCACAGTGCCCGTTTACCGATTCTTTAACGGCCGACGGGACGCGAGCCAGCGCTTCTCGATCGATCTGTCCGTGGCACGGACCATGGTCAATCGTGCTTGGGTGCGGGACGGACCGGGTCCGAACGGCGCAGTGTTCTGCTCGCCGATCTAGCGTGCCGAATCGGAAGTTTGCTGCCGCAGCCATCGCAAGTTTATTCAACGAACTTCCGATTCGGCACGCGTGACACCGCGCGCGCCGCGGCAACCCAATGCTCACATGTCGTCGTGACCGATCGGCGTGGGGTCCGGCGCGTGCTCGATCCCGGCAGTGGGTTCTTCGCTGGCGAGCACCGCCCATTCGGAAAGCAGCGCAACCCCCAGTGCCAGGAGCACGGGGCCGAGGAACACCCCGATGAAGCCGAATGCCACCACGCCGCCCAGCACCCCGAGTAGCACCAGCACGAACGGCAGGTTGCTGCCCCGGCTGATGATGAGCGGCTTCAGAACATTGTCGATGGTCGACACCACGACTGCGCCCCACACGAGGATGAACACTCCCCAGCCGATGCTGCCCTGATACATCATCCACAGGCCTGCGGGAATCCACACCAGCGGCGGCCCGACGGGGATGGGCGAAAGAAAAAAGGTGACGAGGCCGAGCAGCGGCGCGGCGTGGATGCCTGCGATCCATAGACCGATGGCCATCAGCACCCCTTGGGCCACGGCGGTTCCGAGAATGCCGTATACCACCCCGCGCATGGTCGCGGCAGCCAGGTCGAGCAGTCGCGCACCGCGCCGCGGTGCCAGGCGGGCGAGGACCGCGCGCAGGCGCAGGACCGCAGCGTCGCCATCGCGGAAGAAAAAGAACGCGATCAGGATCGAGAGCGTGACCTGCAGCAATCCCTGCGCGATACTCGCGCCGCCGGTGAGCAACCACGCCTTGGCGGGATCGACCAGCTTGCGCACCTCGGCGGTGAACTGCGAGGTGTCATGCGCGAACCCTTCCCAGTAGGCGGCAGCCCGCTCGCCGATGAAGGGCAACTGCGCTACCCACGTGGGCGGTCCTGGGGGGCCGACCGCCATGAACTCTCTTGCGGCTTCCGCCATCCGCACCGAGTTGTCAGCCAGGGTCACCCCCACGATCACGAAGGGCGCTACGAAAACACTGGCGATGAGCAACGCCATGATGGCGGCGGCCCAACCGTCGCGTCGCCCCAAGACCACGCGGACGTGCTCGTACAACGGCCAGGTCGACACGCAGAGCACCACCGCCCACAGGAGAGCCGTCAGAAACGGCCGCAGAACCAGGAAGCATCCGCCGATCAGGATCGCCAGCAACAGCAGGGTAAGGACTTGATCGATGCGCGAGGTCACGCGTACGTCGGGGGGGTAAGCCATGCGCCGGAAGTCTATCACCCACCCCGCGCCATTCAGGTTGCCCTTGTCGGCCGACTCCTACACCGCGGGGCGGCTCTGCCGTATGGACAGCGTCTCGACGCTCTGCAATATCTATCGGGCAATGGGCCCGTCGTGTTGGCCCGTCAGGTCCCCCCGTCAGGTCCCCATTCCATCTGCAAAGGACAGTCGATGGCAACGCTACTGGATTCGGTGAAGAGATCATGGGCTTCACGGCGCCTGGCGCCTGACGTGCTCACCCTCGGCCCGACGATCGCAGAGTGCACCCGTGATCCCTATGAACGTCGCCGGGTACAGCGCCTGCTGGAACTCGAGGCAGCGGGCAAATGCCTGGCGCGTTCGGGCAAGCACGATAACCTTCGCTACTGGCCTGCCGATCGAGGGTCGCGCGTTCTTCAGGAACATCGGCGGCGGCGCATGGCGCGCGCCATCGACCGAACAGGCTGACGCATCCCAGCCGCCGCGCACGGCGGGCGGACTGCGCTCCAAGTCACCTTGGTCATGCGCAGCAAGGGCGAGCTGCCGGGCGCGGATGGCGCCTCCATGCATTGCGCGGCGCGCCAAACCGGCAGCGACGCAACGGCCCGAACCCCGGGCACAGCGAAGACGCCTGCCCTGCCCCTCCCTGGTCGGGATACACTGCGGCGTGGTCCATTCGATTCCCGCGAGGGCCATTGCGCACGGCCCCATCACGGCGGTGGCCGTCCCCCGGCGTCACTGGCATGATCGCCCGTCCGAGATTGAGACCAGTTACGGCGTGGCGCGGTACCGGTAATTCCGCGCTCGCCTGCAGGTCATCATTACCGCCATCTCGGCTCGTCTGCGGCCATCGTAGGCATTTTCCCTGGCCCCGGGTTTGCTTACGGCTCAAGCATGGCGCTTTCGACGTCGCCACTCTCCATCCTGGTAGCCGACGATGAGCCTGGACTCGCGGAGGCTATCGCCGACCTGCTGCAGCTCGACGGCCACGTCGTCATCACCAGCCGGGACGGACTCGAAGCATGCGCTGTCGTCCCCAAGGTGCCTTTTCATCTGGTGTTGTCGGACCTCTCAATGCCGGGGATGCCCGGCGACGAGCTGCTGGTGGCATTGCGGGAACGAAACGGACCGGCTTTCTGGTTCGTACTGATGAGCTCGGCCGTCGAATGGTCGATCAAGTCGCGCCTCCACGCCGCCGACGGCTACCTGCAAAAGCCGCTGCGTCCCCACGAGCTCGATGCCCTGGTGAGGGCGTGCGCGGCCGCGCCGGAGATCGCAGCCCGGTTGCGCGACCCTCCGGGCGAGCGCGACGCCGCCTAGTCGCAATTTTGATGTCCCCTTTGGGCATTCCCCTCGGAGCCGAGATGAAGCTCGCGGACTTTATGCTGACTACGCTACCCCCGGCGACGTAACCTTGGGCGCGACGTCACCGGCGACCTCGCGCTGACGCCACCGCGGCGATGTCGCGCCCATGGGCCTGCATCGGCAAACGTGCGCGAGATGCAATCCAGTGCATGCCAAGCGCGACGCCTTCGCTACCGCCCCCAGCGCAACGCCAGTGGATCGGCCGCTTGGGCGAGTTCCAGTAAGCCTTGGTGCGTGGCGGGATCGAGCGGGGCCAACGGATGCCGGACGAAGTCGGACCGGATGACTCCGCCGGCTGCCATCACCGTCTTGGCCGCGCGGAGCCCGCACTGGCGGTTCTCGTAGTTGATGAGGGGCAGGATGTGCGCGTAGGCTTCGGCGGCCTCGCGACGTCGGCCTTGGGCGTGCGCGGCGAGGATCGGCTTGATGAGATCCGGCAGGAGGGCACTCGGCATCGTGCCAGTCGCACCTGCATCGAGGTCGGCCATGAGGGTGATGGCCTCCTCGCCATCAAAGGGACCGGCAATCAGATCGCCGCCGGCCGCAATCAAGCCGCGTAACTTGAGCGCCGCACCGGGCACCTCGATCTTGAAATACCGCACCAGTGGGACTTCGCGGGCGAGACGCACCAAGAACGCCACCGTGAGGATGACCCCGCTCAAGGGTGCATCCTGCACCATGATCGGCAGCCGCGACGCGTCGGCCACGCGAGCAAAATGCTCGATCATGCTGGCCTCGTCGGCACGCAAGCCCGTCCCATGATAAGGCGGCATCAGCATCACCATCGCCGCGCCCGCGGCGGCCGCGCGGCGCGCGCGCTCGGCCGCGATCTGGGTGCTGAAATGGCTGCAGGTCACGATGACGGGCACGCGCCCCGCGACATGGGCCAACGCAAGCTCGAGCAGCGTATCCCGTTCCGCGTCGTACAACAGGAATTGCTCGGAGTAGTTGGCCAGGATGCAAATTCCGTCGACGCCCTGGTCGATCATGCAATCGAGTACCCGGCGCTGGCCATCGAGGTCGAGTTCGCCGGCATCGGTGAACGGCGTCGGTGCGATCGGAAAGATGCCTGAAGTCGGTGTCATCGGATCCTGTCCATGGGGGGCGCGGCTCATCGTCCGAGGTTCACGGGGAGGAGCGTGCCGCC
>JBDSND010000002.1:0-25836 GCA_039915505.1 Casimicrobiaceae bacterium | reverse complement strand
TCTCGACGCCGGGAGTCAGGCCCACCTCGGGGTGGCCGGGCGTCTTGCTGTGCAGGCGCCGGAAGCGCTGCAGCTCGGCCATCGGCAGTTCGTAGCCGCTCAGGTGCAACAGGCCGTACAGCAGCATCGAGGCGTGGCCGTTCGACAGCACGAAGCGGTCGCGGTCCGGCCACGCCGGATTGGCGGGGTTGTGGCGCAGATGTCGTCCCCACAGCGCCACCGCGATCTCGGCCATACCCATCGGCATGCCGGGGTGACCGCTTTTTGCAGCTTCCACGGCATCCATGGCGAGCATGCGGATTGCATTGGCCCGCAGCACGTCGAGGGACGCGGCGGATGTGGGGTCGGGTGCGGTCGTCTTGTGCATGAAGGCTTCGCGGCAAGGCATGAGGCAACGGAAAAAAAGGGAGTTCGCACGGTCGATCGCACTGACTAGCAATCGCCGGCGATCCGATTACATCGACACGCTGCCGCTCACATCGTGCGGTGTGCAAGCGCTGATGCACGCTTCGCCCCTTGAAATTGCGCGGCGAAGCCCAAAATTATCGCGTCTAGGGGGGATTTGTGCAATAATTCCAAGCTTTGTGTGCGGCCGTGCCGTGATCACATGGGGTGCCCTTCTGCCCGTGCAAACGGGGGTGGGGCTTTTTATTTGATTCTTCCCAATCGCGGGGGCGACTAATGGACGGAATCCATCTGTTAGGCGAATGGTACGGCTGCCCTGCCCACACGCCTGAATTCACGCGCGCCGAGGCGCTGCGTACCGTTTGTCTCCAGGCCACCGAGGAAGCAGGGCTCACCGTGGTGGGCGAGCGGTTCTATCAATTCGAGCCGCAAGGCGTGACTGGCACGGTACTGCTGGCTGAATCGCATCTCGCCATCCATACCTGGCCCGAGCACGGCTTCGTGACGGTCGATGTGTACGTGTGCAACTACCAGGCCGACAACACCGGCAAGGCCGAGAAGCTCTTCCGGGCGCTCGAAAAAGCCTTGCAGCCGGCGCGCACTAAGTTCCATTCGATCCGCCGCGGCGGCAAGGATGCCTGACCAGCCGGGATCGCCCGCGACCCTCAATCCGTGTACCCCGGCGAACCAACCGGCGAGTGCTGCCGGTCCCACCGGCGGTTCTGCCGATCTGGGGGGTGCGCAGGATCGGTTGGAGCAAAACCTCGGCCCGGCGGATCCGGCCGATTCCATGATCGAACACCTCACCGACGAGTGGGGCTACTTCATCCGCTCGCGTGGTGTTTTGGAGCGGTTTCGTTCGGACTGGCAGGATGTCGAGGTGCACGACAGTAGCGCATTCGGGCGGCTGTTCCGTCTCGACGGTCACTTCATGACCTCCGAGCGCGACGAGTTCTTTTATCACGAGAATCTCGTCCACATGGCGGCGCTCACCCATCCCAATCCCGAGAGCGCCCTGATCCTGGGTGGCGGCGACGGTGGCTCGGCGGAAGAATTGCTGAAGCACCCGTCCGTGCGTGCCGTGACGCTGTGCGAGATCGACGTCAAGGTGGTCGATATTGCGCGGCGGTACTTGGGCGCCGTGCATCATGGTGCCCTGGACGACCCACGTGTCCGGGTGCAGATCGGCGACGGTCTCGCCTTCGTCCGTGGCAATCAGGAGCAATACGATCTCATCGTGCTCGACCTCACCGACCCCGGCGGGCCCTCGACGCCGCTTTATACCGCTGATTTCTACCGGGCCTGTGTCGCACGCCTTGCGCCGGGCGGGGCGATGACCCTGCACATCGCGAGTCCCGTCGCTCATCCGGCACGGATCCGCGATGGCCTCGCGGACCTGCGATCGGCGTTCGCGGTCGTCGCGCCGTACCTGACGTCCATACCCCTCTATGGCGGCATGTGGATGATGGCGTGCGCGGCTCAGGAACTCGATCCGCGCACCGTGACCCCTGCGGAGATCGACCACCGCATTGTCGCCCGGGGCCTCAGGCACCTGCAGTATTACAACGGTGCCATGCACGCCGCTGGGCTGGCTCTGCCCAATTTCGTGCGCGATCTCGTGGCGGACTGATACCGCGCTCCTACGCGACGAAGCATAGGGTCAGCGGTTTCGCCTCCGCCTGTAGTCCGGGCGCTCTTTCTGCTGTAATGCCTGCCGCTGGTGCACACGACATTGCCAGCGCAGTCAATCGTTTAGGCTACGCGCCGGCCTGCGAGCGGGGCTTTTCCCGAAAACTTCCCCGCCCATTGCGCGTCTGACTCACATAGCGAGCAGGCGGACAGGGTTCCAAAGCTTGAACGACAGCTTGAACCACAGCTTGAACCAGAGTCTCCCGCCCGCATGTTGGTAGTGCCGAACGTTTCGGCGGAGTCGACCGAGGGTCGACCAACCACGGGAGGTGGCAACGTGTTCACAGCTGCGCAAGCAATGCATGACGCGGATTTCGTGCTGGTGAACGGGGTCATGTTCGTGACCGAGTACCTGCGCGTGCCCGATGAAGACACCGTTGCCGAGGACGTGATCCTCGAAGCCAAGCGCGGCGACGACGAGATCGAACTCACCCGTGGGGACCTGGACGCCGCCGAGTTCCTGGGTGATGGCGTGTATCGCCTGAAGTCCGGTGCCATGATCCGGTTCCTGCAGAGTGCCACCATTCACTGACCCGCCTCGGTTCAGTTGGTATTCGTGATGGACATACGGGCGGCGGGGGCGCTTCTGCAGCTTCTCCCTGCCCGCGTGTGCGGTCACGTCATTGCTACGATGCATCCCTGCCTCGACGCGCACTTCACGCGGCTAGCAGTCACGGGTAGCACTCGCATGTAACGCGTAGTCCTTCCTTGCATCGCGCAACCTTGCCTTGACGCATGCCTCCTGCGGTCGCTTCATCGCCGCGGTGTTCCCGCGCCCGCCGCTGGTGTGACCCGCAGATCTGCGTTCTTCAGCCGCAACTCCGCGGAGCCGTCCGGCGGCGCCACGCGGCCAATTCCGCTCATTCTCCGATCGAAGGGATGCACCGAAGGGGTTGATCGGGCTATTACATGAGCGTATGCTCATATCATCATGAGACAGGCTCCTGCCAATCGGTCCACGGCTTCAGCGCCTGCAGCGCCAAATCGCCGGCGCGGCGGCCGCGCGAGCCCTTCCCCCCCTGAGGTCGCGGGCGATCCAACGGGGACGGCGATCGTTCCCGTCTCCCGTGCCGGTTCCGCGGCTGTGGAGCTGGATCTCGTCTTCGCCGCCGTCGCCCGGTATTTCGGCCTGCTCGCTGAGCCGACGCGGCTCAAGATCCTGCATGCGATCTGCCAGAGCGAGCAGTCGGTGACGTCGATCGTGAATTCGACCGGCGCGACCCAGACCAATGTCTCGCGGCATCTGGCGCTGATGCACCTGGCCGGCGTGGTTGCCAGACGGCGGCGGGGCAGCGCCGTTTTTTACAAGGTCAGCGACCCGGAACTCATTTCGATCTGCCGCACGGTCTGTGTGCAGATCGCTGGCCGGATCGACGCCGATCGACCGTTACGCGAAGAGTTGCTCGACTTCGCCCAACGCTAGAGTTGTCTTGAATCGCAAGTGCTTCGCCGCAGCCATCGCAAGTTCATATTCATTGAACCTCCAATCGGGACACTAGTGGCGCATGGACGATAGTCTCGACAAGCAGTCGGTGCCCGAGCGGATGCTCCCCGCCGATGATCGCATTGGCGTTGCCGGCCCACATTCCGACTGCGGCCCCGACCGTGCGCCCGTGACCGGGCGCGCGCCACGCGTCGTATCGCCGGACACGGCGTCCTTGTCCCGTCCGCTCGCAACGCAGCCCGAGCCAGACCTGACGAGGGTGGGCACGCCGCCGCGCCGGGCGTTCTTGCAGAGGGCGGCCGCGTTGTCCGGCGGGTTGCTCGCCGCGACGGGCGCTCAGAGCCAATCCGCGACCGGGGGCAACCTGCCTCCGGCGGTGCCGCCGTGGAGCCAGTCGCTGGGGGCCCCGATCCTCGCGCACCCCTACGGACAGCCGTCACCGTTCGAAGCGAATGTTCAGCGGCGCGAGAGTCCTGGTCTCACCCGGACCGCCCATTCATCGGTGTCGTTCACGCCGTTACAGAACCTGTTCGGGATCATCACGCCAGCCGGGCTGCATTTCGAGCGCCACCATTCGGGCGTGCCTGAGATCGAACCCCACCTGCACCGGCTGATGGTGCACGGCATGGTGAAGTCGCCACGCATTTTCACGATGGACGACGTGCTGCGGTTTCCGTCGGTGTCGCGTATCCATTTCATCGAATGCGGCGCCAACACCGGCATGGAGTGGGGCAATGTCGCCGTACCGACGGTGCAGTACAGCCACGGCATGCTCGGCTGCAGCGAATGGACCGGGGTGCTGCTTTCCACCATTTTGGACGAGCTCGGGATCGATCCTAAGGCCGCCTACATCCTCGCCGAAGGCGCGGACGGGGCGGCGCTCACGCGGACCATCCCGCTGCAGATGGCGATGGACGACGTGCTGGTGGCGTACGGCCAGAATGGCGAGATGCTGCGCCCCGAACAGGGCTACCCACTGCGGCTGGTGGTGCCCGGCGTGCAGGGCGTCTCGAGTGTGAAGTGGCTGCGGCGCATCGAGGTGGGCGACCAGCCATGGAACACCCGCGAGGAGTCGCTGCACTACGTCGACCTGATGCCCGGCGGCAAGCATCGCCAGTACACGTGGATCCAGGAGGCCAAGAGCGTCATCACTTCTCCATCAGGCGGCCAGGTGGTGCTCGATCGCGGTTACCACGAGATCAAGGGTCTCGCCTGGTCGGGGCGTGGCCGGGTGAAACGCGTCGATGTCTCGACCGATGGGGGTCGTAACTGGCGCCCAGCAACCCTGCAGGAACCGATCCTGCCCAAGGCGCTTACCCGGTTCCGGCTCGACTGGAAATGGGATGGCAGCCGGGCGCTGCTGCAGTCGCGGGTGATGGACGACACTGGTTACGTGCAACCCACCATCCGCCAGTTGCGCGAGGTGCGTGGCACGCGCTCGATCTATCACAACAACATGATCCAGACGTGGCGCCTCGAGCCTTCCGGGGAAGTGAGCAATGTCCAGGTTCTTTGACGCGGTCCGTGCTGCGGCCATGGCGGTGTGCATGTTCGCGCTCGCCGTCGGCGTGGCCGTCGGCGCGCCGCGTGGGACTCCGGGCACCTTCGGATTCGGCAAGTCACTCACGCCAGGCGAGATTGCCGGCTGGGACATCGATGTGCGACCCGACGGCAAGGGCCTTCCGCCCGGCCGGGGCACGGTCGCGCAAGGCCAGGTGATCTATGACGCGAAGTGCGCGAGCTGCCACGGCACCTTCGGCGAGAGCACCGACTACATCCCCATAGCAGGTGGCGTGGGAACGCTGGCTACGGGCCAGCCCGTGCGCACCACCGGCAGCAAGCTCAACTATGCGACTACGCTCTTCGACTACATCCGCCGGGCGATGCCGTTCACCAATCCCAAGACCCTTACGGACCACGAGGTCTACGCGCTCACGGCCTACGTCCTCAATCTGAACGACATCCTGCCCGCGGACGCCGCGCTCGACCGCGACTCGCTGCCGAAGCTGCGCATGCCCAATCGTGACGGATTCACCATCGAGCATGGCTTTATGCGCCGCGATGGCAAGGCCGATACCCACAACATGGCCTGCATGCGCGATTGCGTGCAGAGTGTGCAGCTCTCCTCGGAGATTCCCGAATATGCCCGGGACTCGCATGGCAATCTTGCCGAACAGACCCGCACCATCGGGCCGGTCGACGGTGTCGGTGTGGTGGCGGCCAAGGATTCGCCGTCTGCCAAGCCTGCCGTAGCGTCGCCGTCAGCTAAGTCTGCCGTAGCGTCGGCAGCGGCCAAGCCGGCCGTGGCGCCTTCGGCCGCCGACCTCGCGCGCAAATCCGGGTGCCTCGCGTGCCATGCGATCGCGACCAAGATCGTGGGCCCGGCGTTCAAGGATATCGCCGCGCGCTATGCGGGCAAGTCTGGCGCGGTGCCTGGACTCATCGAAAAGGTCCGCAAGGGCGGTAGCGGTGCGTGGGGGGAGATCCCGATGCCGCCGCAGGCTGTCAGCGAGACTGAGGCGAGACAGCTGGTCGACTGGATTCTCGGTGCGAAGTAAGCCTATCGATAGCATCCGAAGGCATTAGGTGATCCGCTCTTGTCGGTTTAAAATTATGGTTTTACAGGAGGAGCATCCGTGGACACGAAACGCAGGGATTTGCTCAAGACGGGCAGCGGCCTCTCGTTGCTCGCATTGGTCGCAGCGGCTGGGTGGCTGAAGCCCGAAGATGCCTTTGCGGCGGACTGGAACAAGGTGGCGTTCGACACCAAAACGGTCGATGAGACGGTGAAGGCGCTCGGCGGCAACTCGGCGGCGCAGAGCAAGGACATCAGCTTTGTGTCGACTCCGGACATTGCCGAGAACGGCGCGGTCGTGCCCATCGGGGTCTCGAGCTCGATTCCCAAGACCGAGTCGATTGCCATCCTGGTCGAGAAGAACCCCAACACCCTCGCCGCCGCGTTCGACATTCCGGCGGGCACGGAACCGGCCATCACCACCCGGATCAAGATGGGCCAGACCTCCAATGTGGTCGCACTCGTCAAGGCCGACGGCAAGTTCTACATGACGTCGAAAGAAATCAAGGTCACGCTCGGCGGTTGCGGGGGCTAAGGAGAACACCATGGCAGATCCGATGAAAATCCGCGCGAACGTCGTCGGCGACTCGACCGAAGTCAAAGTGTTGATGAGCCACGAGATGGAGACGGGGCAGCGCAAGGACTCGCAGGGCAAGACCATCCCGGCGTGGCACATCACGACGGTCACCGCGACCCACAACGGCAAGCAGGTGCTCGCTGCGCAATGGGGTCCGGCGGTGGCGAAGAATCCCTTCCTGTCCTTCAAGTTCAAGGGCGGCGCCAAGGGTGAGAAAGTCCAGATCACCTGGGTCGACAACAAAGGCGACAAGCGCACCGACGAGGCGACCATCGCCTGACGGTTGGTACGACCGGCGCATCAGCCGCTCGTACGACGCATTCGGCCGGCCTGCTGCATGATTGTCTGGGCCGGACCGTGGTCGGCAGTAGCTGGCGCGACGCCGGTCAACCGTACGCAGCAGCCACGAAGCACCAGACCGAGCTCACTCGGCTAAGACGCAACCGCGGCCCGACGCAACAGCAGCTCGACGCAACTGCAGCTCGCCGCACCCGCAGCGCAACTTGGAGGATTCAGAATGCGACTCAATCACTGGAGCTCGGCGCTCGCCGCCGCGCTTGCCACAGTCGTGGCCGCACCGCTCGCGGTGGGCCAGGGCAGCACCGAAGAAGGCATCGCCCAATATCGCGCGGCGCTGCAGGACGGCAACCCCGCGGAGCTCTGGGAGTTGCGCGGCGAGGGCCTCTGGGCCACCCCCTCAGGACCGAAAAAGGTCTCGCTCGAGCGCTGTGACCTGGGACTTGGGCCGGGCGTGGTCAAGGGCGCCTACGCCCAGATGCCGCGGTACTTCGCGGATGCCGGGAAGGTCATGGACCTCGAGACACGGCTGGTGTACTGCCGCACCACGTTGCAGGGGCTGACCCACGCGGAAGCCACGGCGAATCACTTCGGGGGGCCGGGCAAGCGCTCGGATAACGAGGCACTGGTCGCCTACGTGACGTCGCAGTCGAAGGGCGTGCCGATGAACGTGTCGCTGAATAACCCGAAGGTGAAGGAAATGCACGACCTCGGCGAGAAGATGTTCTTCTTCCGCGGCGGCACTCACGACTTTGCCTGCAGCACCTGCCACGGCTCCGACGACAAGCGCATCCGTCTGCAGGAACTGCCGAACCTCACCACCAAGGAGGGCGCGCAGAAGGCCTACACGACGTGGCCGGCCTACCGGGTGTCGCAAGGGGAGCTGCGCACCTTCCAATGGCGGCTCAACGACTGCTTCCGCCAGCAGCGCTTTCCGGAGTTGGCGTTCACGTCGGACGCCTCCATTGCGCTCACCACTTTCCTGGCGCACAACGCCAACGGCGCGGCTTACGACGCGCCGGCCATCAAGCGCTGACCGGAGACTGCCATGCGACACAAGATGCTCTTCACTGCAATGGCTGCCGGCACCGTGGTCGGCGGCATTCTGATTGGTTGCGCCTCGTACCCGGGAAATGCTTCGGGCAAATCGGCCGGCGGGGCCGACGTCGAGGCGAAGGCCGTCGCCATGATGAAGACCTCGTTCCTGCCCCACGGCCAGGCCAAGCTCGATCGCCTCGACCAGGACGAAACGCAGAAGCTATGCAGCGAGGCGATGGAAAAAGCTCCCCCGCCCGCCGTCGTCGAGAAAGTCCAGAAGATCAATCTCGCCATGATCAAGTGGCCCGCTGATGGCAAGTATCTCGGCGACTGGAAGTCCGGCGAGAAGATCGCCCAGCTCGGCCAGGGCATGCAGTTTTCCGACGACCCGACGAAGCCGTCGGGGGCGAACTGCTACGCGTGCCACCAGCTCACCAAGGAAGAGGTGTCGTACGGGACGATCGGCCCGCCGCTCTACAACTTCGCCAAGCTGCGCGGCTACGGTCCGGACATCCAGAAGTATGCCTACGGCAAGATCTACAACGCCGAGGCCTACGCTGCCTGCACCAACATGCCGCGCTTCGGCCATAAGGGCATTCTCACCGAGGCCCAGATCCAGGATGTGGTCGCGTTGTTGATGGACCCGCAGTCGCCGGTCAACAAGTAGCGACGTAGCAGTTGCGGCACGCCCCGTCCGGGGCGCGTCACCTCTCCTTGATCTGTCGCGCCGTGCCTCCGTGTGGCGCGCGTCTACCTTCGGGAGCGCAATGAACCGCCGCGATTTTCTGCAGCTCCTCGCCGCCGCGGCGGCGGCGGGGCTGCCCCTGGACAGCCGCGCCGCGCTCGACGGCGCGATGGGCGAGAAGCTCTACGACGCCGTGACCCCCTTCGGCAATGTGAGTCTGCTGCACTTCACCGACTGTCACGCACAACTCCTGCCGGTGTATTTCCGCGAGCCGAGTGTCAACATCGGCATTGGCGAGGCTGCGGCCCGCCCGCCGCACCTGGTGGGAGAGGCATTTCTCAAGCACTTCGGAATCGCCCCGGGGACGCCGGAGGCCTACGCGTTCACCTATCTCGATTTCGAGCGCGCGGCGCAGACCTACGGGCAGGTCGGTGGATTCGCGCATCTCGCCACACTGGTCAAGAAGATGCGCGCCTCCCGACCGGGTGCGTTACTGCTCGACGGCGGCGACACGTGGCAGGGCTCCGCCACGGCGCTGTGGACCAAGGGCCAGGACATGATCGACGCCCAGAAACTGCTGGGTGTCGAAATCATGACCGGCCATTGGGAATTCACCCTTGGGGCAGACCGGGTCAAGGAGGTCGTCGACAAGGACTTCGCTGGCAAGATCGATTTCATCGCCCAGAACGTCAAGACGGCAGACTTTGGAGATCAAGTCTTCCCGCCGCATGTGATGCGCACCATCAACGGCGTGCCGGTGGCGATCATCGGCCAAGCGTTCCCATACACACCGATCGCCAATCCGCGCTATTTCGTCGCGGAATGGACGTTCGGCATTCAGGACGAGAACCTGCAGACGGTGATCGACACGGTGCGTGGCAAGGGCGTCCAGGTCGTCGTACTACTCTCCCACAACGGCATGGACGTCGACCTGAAGCTCGCCGGTCGTATGCGTGGCCTCGACGTGATCCTCGGCGGTCATACCCACGACGGCGTACCGCAGCCGGTCCCGGTGAAGAACCCCGGCGGCACCACGCTCGTCACCAACGCCGGCAGCAACGGCAAGTTCCTTGCGGTGCTCGACCTCGACGTCAGGGGAGGCAGGGTCGCGGATGTCCGGTATCGACTCCTGCCGGTGTTTTCTCGTTTCCTGCCGGCCGATGCCGCCATGGCCGCACACGTGGCCAAGGTGCGGGCGCCTTATCTTGCCAAACTCGACGAGAAGCTCGCGGTGACCGAGGCCTTGCTGTATCGCCGCGGCAATTTCAACGGTACCTTCGATCAGGTGATCCTGGACGCCCTGATGGCCGAAAAGGATGCGGAGATCGCCTTCTCGCCCGGTTTTCGCTGGGGCACGTCGCTGCTGCCAGGCCAGGCGATCACGTTCGATCACCTCATGGACCAGACCGCGATTACCTATCCGTACGTCACCCTGTCCGAGATCAATGGGGCAATGATCAAGACGATCCTCGAGGACGTCGCCGACAACCTGTTCAATCCCGATCCGTACTACCAGCAGGGTGGTGACATGGTGCGCGTCGGCGGGCTGCAGTACACCATCGATCCGCGTGCCGACATGGGCGGGCGAATCACCGCCATGACCCTCCGGGGAAAGGCGATCGATCCGTCGAAGATTTACAAGGTAGCGGGCTGGGCGCCGGTCTCCGCAGAAGCCCGGGCAGCCGGCGGCGAGCCGGTGTGGGACGTTATCGCGCGCTATCTGCGCGCCCAGAAAACCATCCGCCCGCGGCCGCTCAACCTGCCCGTGATCATCGGCATGGAAGGCAACCCCGGCATCGGCGGGTGAAGCCGCGCGATCCGGGCCGCTCCGGGGCCCGGCGCGTGCGTAGTGGGGACAATGGGGATGAGGGCGCCCGGCTAGCGGGCAAGCCGCGGGTGTGGGCGGCGCAGCGGCGGAGCCCCTAGCGAACGCTGACCCGGACGAACTTGCGCTTGCCGGCCTGCACGACCACCGTGGTGCCCGCCGCGAGCAGGCGCGCCTTGTCCGCCACGACGTCGCCGTCGACCCGCAGCCCCCGCTGGGCGATAAGGCGTAGCGCCTCGGACGTGGACTCCACCAGGCCAGCCTGCTTCGCCGCCTGCGCGATGGGCACGCCCGCGCCGGAGGAATCCAGGGTCACCTCTGCCATCGTCTCAGGCAGCGCCCCCTCGCGGAACCGAGCATTGAACTCGGCCAGGGCGTGCTCCGCCGCGCCCATCGAATGGAACCGTGCCACGATCTCCTGCGCTAGCATCACCTTAGCCTCGCGGGGGTTGCGGCCTTCGGCGCACGCGGTTCGCAAGCCGGTAATCTCGTCCATCGGCCGGAACGACAGCAGCTCGAAGTAGCGCCACATCAGGGTGTCGGAGATCGACATCAGCTTGCCGAACATCTCGCCCGGCGCGTCGGTGATCCCGATGGTGTTGTCGAGCGATTTCGACATCTTGTTGACACCGTCGGTGCCTTCGAGCAGCGGCAGGGTGAGGATGCACTGCGGCTCCTGACCGTATTGCCGTTGCAGTTCCCGGCCAACCAGGAGATTGAACTTCTGGTCGGTGCCGCCGAGCTCGACGTCCGCCTTCAGCGCCACCGAGTCGTAGCCTTGGGCGAGCGGATACAAGAACTCGTGGATGGCGATGGGCGCTCCGCCGGCGTAGCGCTTGGCGAAGTCATCGCGCTCGAGCATTCGCGCGACGGTGTAGCGGGCGGCGAGCCGGATCATGCCGTCTGCGCCGAGGGCCGAGAGCCACTTCGAGTTGAATGCGACCTCGGTCTTGTCGCGGTCGAGGATCAGGAATACCTGGTCGGTATAGGTCTTGGCGTTGGCGGCGAGCTCCTCGGGAGAGAGGGGCGGGCGGGTGACGTTACGACCCGTCGGATCGCCGATCAGGCCGGTGAAGTCGCCGATCAGGAAAATAATGAGGTGCCCCAGATCCTGGAGCTGGCGCAGCTTGTTGAACTGCACCGTGTGGCCGAGGTGCAGGTCTGGCCGGGTCGGGTCGAAGCCCTCCTTGATCCGCAATGGCAGGCCCCTGGCGAGCTTGGCGGCCAGCTCGGCCTCGACCAGGAGCTCGTCGGTCCCCCGCTTGAAGACTGCAAGGTGGTGGGCGACGTCGATGCTCATGGGCAGCGGGGCTGGACGAAGGGGAAGTGGGGGACCGGTAGGACGGGGCCGCGCCGGCTTGTAGGACAAACACCCGCCCGCGCTTGGCTTTGATAGAATTCGGGCCTTGCCCATTTTTCGATCATGAACCAGTGCGCGAAGCCCTTATTCTAGCCCAACGACTGCACGCGACTGCCCGTCGCGCGCTCACCTTCCTGTCCCGCGCGCAGTGGCTCTCCGTGGCGGTGCTCGCCGGTTCCGGAATGGCGGCGTTCGGCATTGCGCCGGACTCGGCCCTGGAGACCCGGCCGCCGGAAGCCGTCGTGGTGCGCGCCCTCGTGCAGCCGGAAATCACGCCGCTTGCCGCGGAGTCCGATCGTGGCTATTGGCGTGAGGAGCGCGTCCAGCGTGGCGACACCCTCGGGCGGCTGCTGGCGCGGATGGGAGTGGACGATCCCGAGGCGCTGCAGTTCGTGCACAGCGACCCGCTCGCGCGCAACCTCTACCAGTTGCGTCCGGGCAAGGCGTTGCGGCTCGAGACCGACGCCAACGGCCGCCTGCTCGCGTTGCGCTTCATGGCCAGCGGCGGCGAGCTCCTCGCGATCAGCCGTGCGACGGGACGTCTCTCGGCGAGCCTTGGCCCGCCGCCGGCCGATGTGCGGCTGAAGATGGCTGCCGGCGAGATCCGCTCGTCGCTATTCGCCGCCGCCGATGCCGCCGACGTGCCTGACGGGGTGACCCGCCAGCTGGCCGACGTCTTTGCCGGTGACATCGACTTCTATCACGACCTGCGCCGCGGCGACCGGTTCGCCGTGGTCTACGAAGAGCGCTACGTCGATGGCGAGCCCATCGGCACCGGCAAAATCATTGCGGCGGAGTTCGTCAACGCCGGGACCACCTACCGCGCCTTCCTGTGGCGTGGAGCGGATGGCTACGAAGCCTACTATGCCGAGGACGGCACCGCCCTGCGCAAGACCTTCCTGCGCTCGCCGATGGATTTCTCCCGGGTGACGTCCGGATTCACCCAGGCACGTTTCCATCCGATCCTGCAGGAGTGGCGGGCGCACAAGGGCGTGGACTACGCCGCCCCGCTCGGCACCCCGGTACGGGCAACGGCCGATGGCAAGGTGCTCTTCACCGGCGTGCAGAACGGCTACGGCAATGTCGTGCACATCCAGCACGAGGGCGTGTACAGCACCCTGTATGCCCACCTGTCCCAGTTTGCGCCGGGCATCGGCCTGGGTGATCGGGTGCGGCAAGGCGATGTGATCGGCTTCGTCGGCCAGACAGGCTGGGCGACCGGTCCTCACCTCCATTACGAATTCCGGGTTAACAACGACCAGCGTGATCCCGAGACCCTGGCGTTTCCGCGCGGCGATGCGCTGACGCTCGAGCAGAAGACGGTGTTCGGCGCACGCGTCGCCCCGGCTCTCGCGCAACTCGCCGTCGCTGCGTCGCTGCCCGACCGGGTGGCGTCGGCCGGCGGCGACTGATCCCCGACTCCGCGGCCGTCAGGCACCCTTGCCGGCATGCGCCGTGAGCTCTATATCGGCGTGATGTCGGGCACCAGCCTCGACGGCATCGACGCCGTCCTGGTCGACTTCGCGCCCATGCGCCAGGGCCGGTCGTGCCGGATCGTGGCCCACGCCACCACCGCTCTCGCCGGACCGCTCCGCGACGAGCTCCTGGTCTTGCAGCAACCCAGTCCGGATGAGCTCGCACGCGCCGCCCGGGCCGCCAATGCGCTGGCCGATGCGTACGCCGACGCGATCCTGCAGGTGCTCTCGCGTGCCGCCGTGACGGCCGACGATGTCGAAGCGGCCGGCGTGCATGGCCAGACGGTGCGGCATCGTCCCGAGGAGAGCTGGACGTTGCAGCTCAACAACGCGGCGCGCACGGCGGAGCGGTGCGGGGTGACGGTGGTGGCCGATTTCCGCAGTCGCGACCTCGCCGCGGGTGGCCAGGGGGCGCCCTTGGTGCCGGCCTTCCACGCGGCACTTTTCGGGGGCGACACGCACCGGGTGGTGGTCAATATCGGCGGCATCGCCAACCTCACCGACCTCCCGCCCTTGGGACCGGTCCGCGGCTTCGATACCGGTCCGGGTAATCTCCTGCTCGACCTGTGGCACGCCCGGCACCGGGCGGGGCCCTTCGATCGCGATGGGGCGTGGGCGCGGACCGGGCGGGTAGACGCGCGCCTCCTGCGGGTGATGCGTGCCGAGCCCTTCTTCGCCCGCACGCCACCCAAGAGCACCGGTCGCGATCTTTTCAACGCGAGGTGGCTTGATGCGCGCCTCGGCGAAGCCGCGGCGGACGGCGTCGAGCGCGCTCCGCAGGACGTGCAGGCCACCCTCGTGGCGTTGACCGCGGGCACCATCGCCGATGCGATCCGAACCCACTGCACAGCGGCGACCGAGGTGGTGCTGTGCGGCGGCGGTGCCCACAACAAGGCGTTGCTCGAGGCACTATCGGCGGAGCTTGCCCCCCGCCACGTGGGGACGACCGAGTCGTTCGGTATCGCCGCCGAGCACGTCGAGGCGATGGCCTTCGCGTGGCTTGCGCGCGAGTCGCTGGCCGGTCGTGAAACCAGTCTTCCCGAGGTCACGGGGGCCAAGGCCGCGCGCGTGCTCGGCGCTGTCTATCATCGTTAGTGCGAGCCGCGCGCGTCCCGATTCCAAGGAGTATCCCGTGGCAGATCAGCACACGCCGGCCGCAACTGCGGCAGACGAAACGGAGGCCCGAGGCGTGCCCGCAGCGCGGTCTGTGAGTGCGCCCAGGACGGCCCTTGTCACCGGCGCGACCAGCGGCATCGGCCTCGGGATCGCCGAAGCCCTCGCGCAGCGCGGCTACAACCTGGTCTTCAACGGCTTCGGGGATCGGGCGGAAATCGAACGGATCAAAACGCGGCTCGCGGCCCACGGCAAGGCGGTGCGCTACGACCCGGCCGACATGGCGCGGCCCGAGGCCATCGCGACGATGATGGCCGGCGCCCTCGACACGTTCGGGGTCATCGACGTGCTGGTCAACAATGCGGGTATCCAGCATGTCGCCGCGGTGGACGAATTTCCCCCCGAGAAGTGGGACATGATCCTCGCGGTCAATCTGTCGGCTGCTTTTCATACCACCCGGCTGGCGTTGCCCGGGATGAAAGCACGGCGATGGGGTCGGATTGTCAACATCGCATCGGCGCACGCCCTGATCGCGTCGCCGTTCAAGTCGGCCTACGTCGCCGCTAAGCACGGTCTCGGCGGTTTCACCAAGAGTGTCGCGCTCGAGGTCGCGCAACAGGGCATTACCGTCAACGCCATCTGCCCTGGGTACGTTCTGACGCCGTTGGTCCAGCGTCAGATTCCCGACCAGGCGCGCACCCACGGGTTGAGCGAGCAGGAGGTCGTTCTGAACATCATGCTGGCGCCGCAGGCGACCAAGCGTTTCGTGGCTATCGACGAGGTGGCGGAGCTCGCCTGTTACCTCGCGTCCGATGCCGCCAAGTCGATCACCGGTACCCTGCTTCCCATCGACGGCGGCTGGACGGCCCAGTAGCGGAGCGGGCCGCGCCGAAGACACGCGGGGGCCCGCGTCACGGACCAGGGGCGCGCGATCGAGGCGATGAAGAGACGGGAGTGCCACACCGCGCCGGATCGATTCCGCGGCGGCGGTCGTCGCTAGCGGCCAGCGCTACCGCTCGGCGCACCGGCCCTCCCCGAGTCGGCCCAACGAAAACGGCGCCCGCGGGCGCCGTTTTGCTGATCATGGCCGCGCTCAGGCGGAGAACGATGACCCGCAACCGCAGGTGGTGGTGGCGTTCGGATTCTTGATCACGAACTGCGCACCCTCCAGCCCTTCCTGGTAATCGATCTCGGCCCCGGCGAGATATTGGTAGCTCATGGGGTCGATGAGCAGGGTCACGCCATTCTTTTCCATGGCGGTGTCGTCGTCGTTGGTGGCTTCGTCGAAGGTGAATCCGTACTGGAAGCCTGAGCAGCCGCCCCCGGTCACGAACACCCGGAGCTTCAACTCAGGATTGCCTTCTTCCTCGATCAGGGACTTCACCTTGGCCGCCGCGTTGTCGGTGAAGACGAGCGGGGCGGGCATATCGGTCATGGCGTTCATGGGGTGCTCCTTAGGGCGTTCCGCAGGGATTATCAAGGTTCCCGGGAGGCGCGGCAACCCTGGCGAAAGCCGGGATTTGGGCGCGTGCAGATTGTGGATGCTGTTTGGACCGCCCGGGATTCGCGCGGTTCGGCCCTGGGGACGGATGCGCCTTCAATTTGGGGGCATCCGCCGCGTGTTCAAGCCGGCAGTCTGGCAGAAATCGGCCCGGCGCCGCCGCGGGCACTGGGGCGCTAGATGGGATTGCCAGGCCGGAGTTAGGCACCGCCGAGGCGTCCAGGCGCCATTGCCGAGCCGTGTCAGGGGAACACCGGCAGCGCGGTCAGGCCGGTGTTTTCGGGCAGGCCGAACATGAGGTTCATGTTCTGGATCGCCTGACCGGCGGCACCCTTGACCAGGTTGTCCTCGACGACCAGAACAACGGCCATGTCGCCGTCCTGCGGCCGATGCACGGCAATGCGGCACATGTTTCCGGCCCGCACCGAGCGCGTGTCGGGCATGCTGCCGGCGGGCATCACGTCGACGAAGGGCTCGTCCGCATAGCGGCGCTCGTAGAGCGACTGCAGATCGACCCGGGGCTGGGTGATGCGCGCATACAGCGTCGCGTGAATGCCGCGGATCATCGGCGTGAGATGCGGCGTGAACACCATCCGGACCGGAGACGTGCAGGCGCCGTTTAGCCCCTGGACGATCTCCGGCAGGTGGCGGTGACCCTTGAGACTGTACGCGCGGAAGTTGTCCGAGGCTTCGGCAAAGAGCAAGCCGACCTCGGCCTTGCGGCCGGCCCCCGACACGCCGGACTTGCAATCGGCGATGAGGTGCTCGGCGTCGACCACGCCCGCTTCGAGGAGTGGCAGGAACCCGAGCTGCACCGCCGTCGGGTAGCAACCCGGGTTGCCGACGATGCGCGCCTCGCGGATCGCCTCGCGGTTCATTTCCGGCAGACCGTAGACCGATTCGGCGAGCAGGTCCGGGCAGGTGTGCGCCATTCCATACCATTGCTCGAACACCGCGGGATCCTTCAGCCTGAAATCGGCCGCCAAGTCGATGATGCGCACCCCGGCATCGACCAACTCGCGAGCTTGGGCCATCGCGACCCCATGTGGTGTGGCGAAGAACACTACCTGGCAGGACTTGAGATCGGATCTCGCGGGATCGGAGAAGACGAGATCGTAGCGCCCGCGCAGGCTGGTGAACATCTCGGCCACGGCGGTGCCCGCGTCCTTGCGCGAGGTTATGGCGCGCACGTCGGCCTCGGGATGCTGCGCGAGGAGACGCAGGAGCTCGACGCCCGTGTAGCCCGTGCCACCGACGATGCCGATGCGGATCATGGATCGACCTTTTCTAGCAAAATGGTACCGATTCTAGCGAAGCCCGCGCGCGACGCCATCGGTCCGGCACCGCCGCGCGTCCCAAGGCTCGCGAGGACAAACAAAAAGGCCGCCCGGGAGGCGGCCTCTTGATGGAGCGAGCGCCGCTTAGCGCTTGGAGAACTGCTTGCGACGACGCGCCTTGTGGAGGCCGACCTTCTTGCGCTCGACTTCGCGCGCGTCGCGGGTCACGAGTCCTGCCTTCGACAGCATCGGCTTCAGCGCCGCGTCGTAATCGATCAGGGCGCGGGTGATGCCGTGGCGTACGGCGCCGGCCTGGCCGGATTCGCCACCGCCGGCCACGTTTACCATGATGTCGAACGTCGTGTCGTGGCTGGTCATCTTGAGCGGCTGGCGCACGACCATGCGGCCGGTTTCGCGGGCGAAGAACTCGTCGACCGGCTTGTCATTGACGATGAAGTTGCCGCTGCCCTTTTTCAGGAACACGCGCGCGACCGCGCTCTTGCGACGGCCGGTGCCATAGTAGTAATTGCCGATCATGGGTCAGATATCCAGGGTCTTGGGTTGCTGGGCCGAATGTGGGTGGGCGTCGCCGGCGTAGCACTTGAGCTTCTTGATCATCTTGTAGCCGAGCGGGCCTTTCGGCAGCATGCCCCGCACCGCTTTCTCGAGGGCGCGCCCCGGGAAACGCTGCTGCATCTTGGCGAACGTGGTGGTCGTGATACCGCCGGGATAGCCGCTATGGCGGTGATAGAGCTTATTGTCGGCCTTGTTGCCGGTCACGCGGAGCTTCTCGACGTTGGTGACGACGATGAAGTCGCCGGTGTCGACGTGCGGGGTGAAGATGGGCTTGTGCTTGCCGCGCAAGCGAAGCGCAATCTGGCTGGCAAGCCGGCCAAGTACCCTGTCGGTCCCATCCACCACGTACCACTCGCGCTGGATCGCCTCGGCCTTGGCGGAGAAGGTTTTCATCGGTATTCCTGTCGATCGGTGCGCTCCGCGCCGGTGAGGTGGCGGGAGGCTGGAGCCGTGGTTCGGGCGGTTTGGCAGCCCATCGGGCCTGAATACGGGCCCGAACAGCAAAGTCTTGGATAATAGTACGTTAGCGCCAGATGTGTCAATCGACGTGGCAACCCCTGCCAGTAAACGACATCTTCGAGGCGACATCTTCGAGGCGACATCTTCCAGGCGGCAACCCGCATAAGTGCTCGCCGGCACGCATCTCCCCGTACGTCCGCGGCGAGGCCGCTACGAGCAGACCGGGAGGGGGCTGGGAAGGTTGCCGAGCTGGTCGCGGGCCCGGTGAGTGCTGCGGCCACGCATGCTTAAGTCCCGGCGACGGAGGGCCCTGGGCCGTCGGGTCGATTGCCCGCCGCAAAAAGAAGACGCGCGACCCGAAGAGCCAAGCCGCGCGTCTTGGCCGCGTCCCGGAGGAGGGAGGGCGGGGAGTCGCGGCAGGGCCTAAGGGGAAACCCCGCGCGACGCCATGATGGTGTCATGGGGAGCCGGTCGCGGCAAGCGCCTTGGGCGGCCGTCGGAGCGGCGCGGGCGACCGTTTGGCGGGGATCACGAGAGGCTTGCGGCCGCCCTACGATCGGGATCGACTGCGCTCGGCGGGATGTCATGGGCCCGGGTTGGTCGATAATCCCAAATCAAGCGTGCGTAGCATCCTCTTGCGGGCGATTCACGTCACAGCTACGCATTCAATCAGCCAGCAAACCGGGGACCCGGCATGAAAGTCAGGATCAAGTGGGTGGAAGGCGTGAGTTTCCTCGCCGAGTCCAGCAGCGGCCATGGCGTCGTTGTCGACGGGGCACCGGAGCATGGCGGCCGCAATCTCGGCATGCGACCGATGGAACTCCTGCTTGCAGGCGCCGCGGCGTGCACCGCGTTCGACGTGGTGCACATTCTGCGCAAGGCGCGCCAGCCGGTCGCCGACTGCACGGTCGACGCGGAGGCGGAGCGCGCGCCGGCGGAGCCGAAGGTCTTTACCCGCATCCACCTCCGCTATGCGGTCGCGGGCCGGCAACTCGACCCGCATCAGGTCGAGCGGGCGGTGAAGCTTTCCAAGGAAAAATATTGCTCGGCGACCATCATGCTGGCGAAGAGCGCGGAGATCACCCACGAGATCTCGATCGTCGACGGCGACGCGTTGCCGGCGCCGGCAGGGAATAAAACGGCGAGCTAGAGCGGCACCGGAGCGGGCGCTCCCCAGGCGAAGGCCGTGTCAGGCCTTGCGGGTGAGCAGCCTGACGAGGCTGGACGTGTCCCAGCGTCCACCGCCTGACTGCTGGATGCGGGCATAGAACTGGTCCACCAGCGCCGTCACCGGCAGGGTCGAGCCGTTTGCTCTCGCCTCGGTGAGGCAGATGTCGAGGTCCTTGCGCATCCAGTCGACGGCAAAGCCGAAATCGAACTTGTCGGCGATCATAGTCTTGCCACGGTTGTCCATCTGCCATGACTGCGCGGCACCCTTGCCGATTACCTCGAGCACCCGCTCCACGTCGAGCCCGGCGCGGCTGGCGAAATGGATGCCTTCCGCAAGTGCCTGGGCCATGCCGGCGATCGAGATCTGGTTGACCATCTTGGTGAGTTGCCCGCTGCCACACGGACCCATCAGGGTCACCGCGCGGCCATAGTTCGCAAGCACGGGCTCGGCCCGCGCGAACGGCGCATCCGCTCCCCCGACCATGATGGTGAGCTTGCCGTTCTCCGCCCCGGCCTGGCCACCCGATACCGGCGCATCCAGGAACTCGACGCCACGCGATTTCGCGGTGGCGTCGACCTCGCGCGCCACGATGGCCGAGGCCGTGGTGTGATCGACCAGGATCGAGCCCTTGCTCATACCGGCGAGCGCGCCGTCCTGGCCGCACGCCACCGCCCGCACGTCGTCATCGTTGCCGACGCACATCATCACCAGAGCGGCGCCGCCCGCCGCCTCGGCGGGCGTGGCCGCACTGCGGCCGCCGTGCTGATCGACCCACTGCCGAGCCTTGGCGGCGCTGCGGTTGTAGACGGTGACTTCCAGCCCGGCCCGCGCGAGGTGGCCTGCCATCGGATAGCCCATGACCCCGAGGCCGAGAAAGGCAACGCGTTGCTTGTCCATCGATGATCCTTGTTGGTGTTGAACGACTAGGTCGTCAGATTCTCGCAACGGCCCCGCCGCCGCCTCGTACCGCACTGGTCCGCAGCCGCCCTTGCCGGGCTTTGCGGTTATTCGCGTGCCAGGGCCGCGCGCGCCGCAGCGATGGCGGCCGTGACCCGTCCGGGGGCAGTGCCGCCTGGAATGTCGCGGCTCGCCACCGATCCGTCCAGGGTGAGTACACCGAACACGTCGGCATCGACAGGGGCGAAGCGCCGCAGGGTCTCGAGCGACAGCAGGGCGAGGTCCAGGCCTTGCTGCTCGGCTTCGCGCACCGCGCGGGCGACGGCTTCGTGGGCGTCGCGAAACGGCATGCCGCGCTTGACCAGATAGTCGGCGAGATCGGTTGCGGTCGCGTAGCCTTCGCCCGCGGCGGCGCGCATCCGGGCCTTGTCGACCGTGATGCCGGTGCGCACCAGGTCGGCCATGATGGCAAGGGTGTCGTCGAGCGTGTCGGCGGTGTCGAAGAGCGGCTCCTTGTCCTCCTGGTTGTCCTTGTTGTACGCGAGGGGCTGCGCCTTCATGAGCATCAGCATACCTACCAGGCCACCCACCACCCGTCCGGTCTTGCCGCGGACGAGCTCCGGCACATCGGGATTCTTCTTCTGCGGCATGATCGAGCTGCCGGTGCAGAAGCGGTCGGCGAGGGTCACGAACCCCCAGCGCGGGCTCATCCACAAAACGAGCTCCTCCGCCATGCGCGACAGGTGCACCATGCACAGCGACGCCGCCGCACAGAATTCGATAACAAAGTCGCGATCGGACACGGCATCGAGCGAGTTGGTGGTGATGCCGTCGAAGCCGAGCTCGCGGGACACCTGCTCGCGGTCGATCGGATAGCTCGTGCCGGCCAGTGCCGCACTGCCGAGCGGCAGGCGGTTGAGCCGCCGCCGGCAGTCGCGCAGACGCTCGCTGTCGCGGCTGAACATGGACTCGTACGCCAGCAGGTGATGGCCAAAGGTGATGGGCTGGGCGACCTGCAAATGCGTGTACCCCGGCATCACCGTATCCGCGTGCGGGGTCGCGAGGTCGAGTAGCGCGGCTCGCAGGTCGCCGAGATGTCCGAGGATGGCGTCGATCGCACCGCGCAGCCACAGGCGCACGTCGGTCGCGACCTGGTCGTTGCGCGAGCGCGCCGTGTGCAGGCGCTTGCCGGGATCCCCGACCAGGGCCGTCAGGCGCTTCTCGATATTAAGGTGCACGTCCTCGAGCGCGACGCTCCAGGCGAACGCGCCACTGGCGATTTCCTCCCGGATAATCTCCATCCCGGCGTCGATCGCCGCCAGGTCCGCAGCTTCGATTACCCCCGTCGCGGCGAGCATCCGGGCATGGGCGAGGGAGGCGGTGATGTCGACGTCAGCGAGGCGCCGGTCGAAGCCGATCGACGCGGTATAGCGCTGCACGCGCTCGGCCACCGGCTCGCTGAAGCGGCCGGACCACGCGACGGGTCGATCGGCGGGCGGGGAGGGCGGTTCGGCCACGACGCAGTCGATTAGGCGGGATGGTCGAAAAAGGTTCGAAAGCGACGCAGAAGAGACATTGTCGCCCCGGTTTGGAAGGCGGGCACCGGGTGCGCTTGCCTCGCGCTCGCCGCCTTGCCGACAATAGTCGCCTAGGGAGGCGTGAGCGGCTGTGCAACGTGGGCGACCGGCATGAAGCTTGCGTTGAGCCGTTCCGATGCAACCGATTATAGATCAAAACGCCACACCGCCCGGAGAGGGCCTGCCGGATTTCCGCAATCTCGGCACGGTCCTGCGCATCCTGCTGGCCGTGAATGCCGTCGTGGCCGTAGCGGCGCTCTTGGTCGAGCCGCGGTGGCTACTGTGGTCGGCAACCTGGCTCGACATGGTGGCCATCGTCCAGCCCTGCCTGCTCACCGAGCTCATGCTGCTCTACGCACTGCAGCCGGTGTTAGCGCGCCATTCCCTTGCGACCGGCGCGCTCGCGATCCTCCTCATCACCGTCGGAGTCGTGGTCGCGGTCGACATGTTGGTCTTCCGGCTCTTGCCGAGCGGTCTCACGACCGTCATGCGGCATGTCATCTTCGCGGTGCTGCTTGCCGCAGCGCTGCTGGGCTACTTTCGCCTGCGCGGTAAGGCGCTCTCGCCGGCCATCACCGAGGCACGCCTGCAAGCGCTGCAGGCCCGCATCCGGCCGCACTTCCTATTCAATAGCATCACTGCGGTGCTGTCGCTGATGCGCACTGAGCCGCGCCGGGCTGAGGTGGCGCTGGAGGACATGGCCGACCTTTTCCGGGTGCTGATGCGTGACAACCGCGACCTCGCGCCACTGTCCGACGAGATCGAGCTATGCCGACAGTATCTCGACCTGGAAAAGTTGCGCCTCGGCGACCGACTCACCGTCGAATGGCACCTCAATAGCATGCCCGGCGACGCACTGGTCCCGCCACTGGTGCTGCAGCCCATCCTCGAGAACGCCGTGTATCACGGCATCGAACCCTCCAGCACGCCCGGGGTGGTCACGATCAACGTGTTCTACAAGGGGGGAGACGTGCATGCGATCGTCTGCAACCCCTACCAGGTCGATGGCGGTCGCCATCACGGCGGCAACAAGATGGCGCTCGGCAATGTCCGCGAGCGCCTGGCCCTGCACTTCGATGCCGAGGCGAGCCTCACCTCGCGGGTGAAGTCGGATGCCTACGAGGTGCACATCCGCATCCCCTATCGCCCGGCGGCGAGTCGCACCCACGCAGTGGACCGTGCCGCTGGAACAACCGGCGCCGGACGCACCGACATCGGTGCGGCGCCACCCCCCCAACGAACACGCAGCCGCGTGCTGCCCATTACCGCTCGCGTGGAGGTATCCCGTGGCTGACAGTCCCCTTCGCATCCTCATCGTCGATGACGAGACGCCGGCGCGTCGCCGCCTGCGCGAGCTCATCGACGACTGCGCCGCCGCACTGCCGGTGATCGTGGTGGGCGAAGCCGCGAATGGTCGCGAGGCGATGAACCTCCTGCATACCGTCAGCGCCGACCTCGTGCTTTCGGATATTCGCATGCCCGACATGGATGGCCTGGAGCTCGCACGGCACCTTCTGAAGCTTGCCCAGCCGCCGGTGGTCATCTTCACCACGGCGTATCACGAGCATGCGCTCCAGGCCTTCGAAGTGAATGCCGTCGACTACCTGGTCAAGCCGGTGCGTATGCAGCGGCTGCTCGCTGCCCTGCAGAAGGTACCGCGCCTGAAGCCGCTGCCCATGACCAAGCTCGAGCAGCTGCCGGCCTCGGCACGGCGCTTCCTGTCGGTCACCGAGCGGTCGCGCGTCGTGCTGGTGCCGATCGAGGACATCGTGTATCTGAAGGCCGAGCTCAAGTACATCACCATCCGTACCGCCCAACGCGAGCACTTGCTGGAGGAGTCGCTGACCCGCCTCGAGGAGGAATTCGGCGCGCGGTTCGTGCGCGTGCATCGCAACTGCCTCGTGGCACGCGAGTACATCCGCGGTTTCGAGCGCCGCGCGACCGACGACGGCGATGCGCACTGGGAAGTCCTCCTCAAGGACGTGACCGAAACGCTGCCGGTATCGCGCCGGCAGCAGTCGGTAGTGCGCGAGATCGGGCGCGAGACCGCGGTCGGCACGTAGCCCCTGCTACCGGGTCCCGTCCTACCTCCGGCCGCCGCCGCGGCGCTTCGCCGTCGTGGTAAGGTGCGGCGCGTTCGCGCCATGCGCCGGCGACGCCAGGATCGTCTACCCGTCGAGTTCTTTCCCGCATCCTGCAGCACCTGCGCGTTCCTGCCATGCCGGCATTGCCGGCTCGTCCCCTTACCGATTCCCCCGACCTATGACCGACAGCCAACGTCAACGCATTCTGGTGTGCGGCTCGCTCGCCTTCGACACCATCATGGTGTTTCCCGACCGGTTCGCACGCCACATCCTCCCCGACCAGGTGCACATGCTCTCCGTGTCGTTCCAGATCGGCGACATGCGCCGCGAGTACGGAGGTTGTGCGGGCAACATCGCCTACAACCTGCAGGGTATCGGGGGTGCGCCGGTGGTCATGGCGACCCTCGGCGAAGACGGCGGCCCCTATCAGGAGCGCCTCGCCGCGATGGGCGTGGCGAAGGACGGTGTTCGGACCATCGCCGGCAGCTTTACCGCGCAGGCGTTCATCATCACCGATCAGGACGACAACCAGATCACGGCGTTCCATCCGGGCGCGATGAACCATTCCCACGCCAACGCCGTGGGTGACGTGGCCGGCGTTGGCCTCGGCATCGTCGCGCCGGATGGGCGCGACGGCATGTGGGCGCACGTGCGGCAGTTCGCCGACGCCGGCATTCCGTTCATTTTCGATCCCGGCCAGGGCCTGCCGCTTTTCAGTGGCGAGGAACTCCTGACGATGGTCGATGCGGCAACCTATGTCGCCGTCAACGACTATGAAGCGCGGCTGCTGGCTGATCGCACGGGACTCAGCCTCGAAGCGCTCGCGCGCCGCGTCGATTCCCTTGTGGTCACGCGCGGCGGCGAGGGGTCCGAGATCCACGCGGGCGGTCAGCGCATTCGCATTCCGTGTGCCAACGCGGCTGCGCTCGTCGATCCGACCGGCTGCGGCGACGCCTATCGTGCCGGACTGCTGTACGGCGTGGCGCAGCAATGGGACTGGGAACGCACCGGCCGACTGGCGGCCACACTGGGCGCCCTCAAGATCGGCTCGCGGGGCGGGCAGAACCACGTCGTCACCCGCGACGCCGTCGCGGCGCTCTACGCCAAGAGCTTCCACGCCGACGTGTGGTGACCGATGGCGAGACCGTAGCGGGGAACCACGACCGGCCGCCACGGCGGCTGCGTACATCGCTGCCGGTCCGGGTGCTGCGGATTGCGCGCGCCGGCGTGCACCTCGTGCAGGGCCTCGCCACGATCGCCATCGTCTTTCCGTGGGTTGCGGTAACGACGCGGCAACGGCTCGTCCAGGCGTGGTCGGCGCGGCTGCTGCACATCTTCAAACTTGACCTGCGGGTCGCCGGCGAGTTGACGTCGCGACGCGAGCGCGGCCTGATGATCGCCGCCAACCACGTCTCGTGGCTCGACATCTTCGTGATCAATGCCGTGGCGCCGGCGCGGTTCATCGCCAAGCACGAGCTTGCGCATTGGCCCGTCGCAGGTCGGTTGATTAGCGGCGTGGGTACGCTCTACATCGACCGGACGTCGCGACGGCACCTGCACGATGCCAACGCCGTGATCGGTGCCCGCCTGGTCGCGGGCGACACGGTCGCGATGTTTCCCGAAGGCCGCATCGGTGACGGCAGCGACGTGCTGCATTTCCATGGGTCGCTGCTGGAGACGGTCGTCGCGCAGGGCGCTCTTTTGCAACCGGTCGCGATCCGCTACCGAAGCCGCGATGGTGGGGCGACGTCGGCGCCGGTCTGGCTTCCTGGGCTGAGCTTCATGGGATCGGTATGGCGGGTGACCAGCCT
>JBDSND010000186.1:0-71451 GCA_039915505.1 Casimicrobiaceae bacterium | reverse complement strand
ACTTCGAGCCGCATCAAGGTGCGGATGCGCTCGTTCAGCGGATGCTCGTAGCGGATCGTGGCGTTCGTGGCGGTGGCGGGGGCGGCAGGTGACGTCATCGGGGCTACGTCATTGTGCACCAGCTCGTCGTGCATCGTGAGCTCCTCGGGCGGCGCTCGGGTGGCGCTCGGGTGGCGAAATGACACTTAAGCCGCGGCCAGTTCGCGATAGCGCCGGTCGAGGGCCGCGACTTGCGGGCCGAGCTGCTCGAGTGTCCCGCCGTTGTCGATGACGTCATCGGCGGCGGCCAATCGCGCGGCGCGGGTGAACTGGGTGGCCATGATCGCACGCACGTCCGTTTCGGCCAAGCCGCTGCGCAACATGACCCTGCTTATCTGCACGTCTTCGGGGCAATCCACCACCAGGACCCGGTCGACGACGTGCGCCAACCCTCCTCGCTCGAAGAGTAGCGGCACGACCAGCAATCCGTAGGGGCTCGACCACGTCGCCACCTCGGCGAGCGCGGCGGTTCGGATCAGGGGATGCAGCGCTGCTTCGAGCCTCGACCGGGAAGCCGCGTCCGCGAACACGCGCTCTCGTAGCCATGCGCGGTCGATCCGCCCTGTGGCCTTGAGCACGTCCTTCCCGAACGCCGCGACGATGGCCGCGTGGCCTTCGGTGCCTGGCTCGGTGAGGTGGTGTGCGAGGACATCGGTATCGGTCACGGCGGCGCCCCGCGCAGCGAAGGCATCGGCGACCGCCGACTTGCCGCTGCCGATACCTCCGGTGAGGCCCACCACCAGGGTCACGGCAGGTAGATCGCAGTCAGCGCGCGGCCCCCGAAAAGCGCGATGGCGCCCGCGATCGCCAAGTACGGTCCGAATGCCAGCGGCACGTTGTGGTCGCGACCTTTGGTCACGATGAGGCCGATGCCGATGAGCGCGCCCACAGCCGATGAGAGCAGCACGATGAGAGGCAGCATCTGCCAGCCGAGCCATGCTCCCAGGGCCGCGAGCAGCTTGAAGTCGCCATAGCCCATGCCTTCTTTGTTGCGCAGGAGCTTGAATAGCCAGTACACGGCCCACAGCGACAGGTAGCCCGCGACGGCGCCGATGACCGCGCTGCCGAGCGGTGTGAACAACTCCCAGAGGTTGACGACGAGTCCCGCCCACAGCAACGGCAGGGTGATGTTGTCAGGGAGTAGCTGGGTGTCGAAGTCGATGAAGGTGAGTGCAAGCAGCGCCCAGAGCAGGCCGGCGGCGGCCAGGCCTTGCCAGGTCGGGCCGAAGCGCAGCACTGCTGCCACGAGAGCGACCGCGCCGAGCAGTTCGACCAGGGGATAGCGCACCGGGATGCGCGTGCTGCATCCGGCGCACTTGCCGCGCAGCGCGAGCCACGAGATCACCGGCACGTTTTCCAGGGCCCGGATCGGCCGGCCGCACCCCGGGCATGCCGAGCGCGGCACGACCAGGTTGTAGGCCGGCACTTCCGCCGGCTCGGTCCCGGCGAGCTCCGCGCATTGCGTCTGCCACTGCCGCTCGAGCATCCTGGGAACGCGATGGATGACCACGTTGAGGAAGCTGCCGACGCACAGGCCGACCACCGCGGCCAGCGACCAGAACAGCACCGGATTCGTGGCGGCGATCAGCATCCGCGCACGAACGGGCCTGCGGGGAGACGGCGCAAGGCGCGTCGTACCCCCGGGCGACCTCGCGACCGGCGTCCGAACGACAGGCGCGACCTGCCCGGGATCACGGTTGCGCCGGCGCGCGGGTCAAACCACCGAGCCGAGCTTGAAGATCGGCAGATACATGGCGATGACCAGGCCACCGATCACGACACCCAGGAAGGCGAGGATGATCGGCTCGAGCAGGCTCGACAGCGAGGCCACGGCGTCGTCGACCTCGCGCTCGAAAAAGTCCGCGACCCGCGACAGCATGCCGTCGAGGGCGCCCGATTCTTCGCCGATCTGGGTCATCTGCAGCACCATGTTCGGGAAAAGGCCTGTCGACATCATGGCGTTGGTCAGGCTCGATCCGGTCGCGACTTGCGTCTGCACCTTGCGGGTGGCCTGCTCGAAAACCCGGTTACCGGCGGCGCCGGCAACGGCGTCGAGCGACTCCACCAGCGGCACACCGGCCGCGAACATCGTCGACAAGGTGCGCGACCAGCGCGCGATCGCGGCCTTTTCGATAATGGCCCCCAGCACCGGGAGCTTGAGCAACAAGCGATCGCAGCCGAAGCGGAAGGCATCGGAGCGCTTCCACAACGTCGAGATCAGCATCGAGCCGGCGACGATGGCAACGGCGAACACCCACCAGTACGAGACCATGAAATCGGAGATGGCAATCACGATCTCGGTGAGCGCCGGCAAGCCGGCGCCGAAGCTCGCGAACACCTTCTTGAAGGCAGGGATCACGAACACCATGATGACCCACACCACCACGATCGCGACCACGACCACCGAGGCCGGATAGAACATCGCCGACTTGATCTTGGCCTTGATGGCGAGGATCTTCTCCTTGTAGACCGCGAGGCGGTCGAGGATGCCGTCCAGCATGCCGGCGGTCTCGCCGGCGGCGACCAGGTTGCAATAGAGGTTGTCGAAATGCTCGGGATGCTCTTTGAACGCCTGCGACAGGCTCGATCCGGATTCGACCTTGGACTTGATGTCCATCATCAGCCGCGAGAAGCGCGCATTGCTGTGGCCGCGGGCGACGATCTCGAAGGATTGCAGCAGCGGCACCCCCGCCTTCAGCATCGTGGCGAGCTGCCGGGTGAACATCGTGACGTCCTTCTCGGTGATCTTCTTCCCACCGCGAAAGGTCTGGCGCTTGATCTTGGTAACCCGGATGCCCTGGCGGCGCAGGTGAGTGCGCACCACGGTCTCCGATGGCGCGCGCACCTCGCCGTGCACCTGGCGCGCGTTGCGATCGGTGCCTTCCCAGACGAAGACGTATTCTTTGACGTCGCGACGCGACAGGACGGCTGTGGCCATGGATGGTTTCCTTGCTTACTCGTTGGTGACCGCTTCGATCTCTTCGAGCGATGTGATTCCGGCTTTCACCTTGAGCAGGCCGGATTGACGGAGATTCGACACGCCTTCTTTGCGCGCCTGCGCGGCGATGTCGATGGCCGAGCCGTTGCGCATGATGATGAGTCGCATCTCGTCGGTGATCGGCATAACTTCGTAGATGCCGAGTCGGCCCTTGTAGCCGGTGCCCTTGCAGTGATCGCAGCCGACGTGGCCGTACGGTTGCCACGTCCCAGTGAGATCGGACTCGACGAACCCCGCGCGCAGCAGCGCCTCGGGTGGGATGTCCTCCGGCCGCTTACAGTGCGTGCACAGCTTGCGGGCGAGGCGCTGGGCGGTGATCAGGATCACCGAGGAGGCGATGTTGAACGGCGCGACGCCCATGTTGGCGAGGCGCTGGAGGGTAGCGGGTGCGTCGTTGGTGTGCAGCGTCGATAGCACCAGGTGACCGGTCTGCGCGGCCTTGATAGCGATATCGGCCGTTTCGAGATCGCGGATCTCGCCGACCATGATGATGTCCGGATCCTGGCGCAGGAACGACTTCAGGGCGGCCGAGAACGTCAGCCCCGCCTTGTCGTTGACGTTAACCTGGTTGATGCCGGGCAGGTTGATTTCCGCGGGGTCTTCGGCGGTCGAGATGTTGATGCCGGGCTGGTTCAGGATATTGAGACAGGTGTAGAGCGAAACCGTCTTGCCACTGCCGGTGGGACCGGTGACCAGGACCATCCCATACGGCCGATTGATGGCATTGAGGAGATGCTTCTGCTGTTCAGGCTCGTAGCCCAGGGCCTCGATGCCGAGCTTGACGCCCGCGGAGTCGAGGATCCGCATCACGATCTTTTCGCCGAATAACGTCGGGAGTGTCGATACCCGGAAGTCGATCGACTTTGTCTTGGACAGGACCAGCTTCATGCGGCCGTCCTGCGGAACGCGCTTCTCGGCGATGTCGAGCCTGGAGATCACCTTGATGCGCGACGCGACCTTGTCCTTGATGACCAGTGGTGGCTGCGCCACCTCCATCAGCACCCCGTCGAGCCGGTAGCGGATGCGGTAGTACTTCTCATAGGGCTCGAAATGGATGTCGGAGACCCCGGCCGAGATGGCGTCGAGCAGGATCTTCTGGAGGTACTTGACGACCGGGGCGTCCTCGATCTCCGCCTTGGACTCGTCATCGGCCGCGCTGTTGTCGGCGTCGCGGAACTCGACCTCCAGGTCGCCCATATCGGACGCGGACTCGAGGTTCGAGCCGGTCGATTCGGCAAGCTTTTCGAGCGCCTGGCGGAGTTTGTCGTCCTCGACCACCACCGGCTCGATGACCAGGTTGGTCTTGAACCGGATCTCCTCCAGGGCCTGTAGATTGGCGGGGTCAGAGGTCCCGACGTAGAGCCGGTTGCCGCGCTTTTGCAGCGGCAGCACGCGGCGGCTCTGGGCCATCCTGACGTCGACGAGTTCCTTTGGGACCTGCTGGAGGTCGAAGGCTGCCAGGTCGAAGAGGGGGATCCCGAAGGCGCGCGAGGCGAACGTGGCGAGCTGGGTGGACGACAGGCGCTTGCCGGTGAGGACCTGCTCGACGAAGGTAATACCGGCCGTACGGGCCTGCGACTGCATGGCCTCGGCGTCGGTCTCGGTCATGAGACCGTGCTGGGCGAGGGCGCGCGCGAGTCCGCTGATGTTCCGGGTGGCGGCGGCGTGGGTGGCCATGGGTCGTGCGGCGTCTCGGGCGTTGGCGCGTGGTTTCGCGGGGTGGCAAAAGGGGCGACCGCGGGGAGCCCCAGTGGTTATCGGCCGGGTTGAGCCGGCCCTTGAGCTTCGCTGCGCAAGTTATTCCAGGCGCATGAAACTTAGCTCTTCGATGATGCCCGTCCGTCGGGGCCTTGTAAAGGCGACGGCGGGTTAGTTGTCGCCTCGGGCGGCAGCAGGCGTACCACTTTTACCGCCCGGCCCTGGGTCTGGAGAATTTCCATGGGCTGGCCGGCCAGGGTCAGGCGCTTTCCTGCCTCGGGGATCTCGCCGAGCGCCTCGACGATGAGGCCGTTGAGGGTTTTGGGACCGTCCACGGCAAAGGTGGTCCCGAGACGGCGGTTCAAGGTCCGCAGCGGCGACATGCCGTCGACCACGGCGCTGCCGTCGGAAGAGCGGCCGTACGACCCCGCGGAGTCCGGCGCCGGGGTGGTGAAGTCGCCGACGATTTCCTCGACAATGTCCTCGATCGTGACCAGTCCCTTCAAGTCACCGTACTCGTCGACGACCAGGCCGATGCGCTGGCGATCGGTCTGGAACTGCTGCAGCTGCGCCAGGATCGGGGTCCCGGCCGGGATGAAGTAGGGCGCCCGGAGGATGGCCCGCAAGTGTTCCTCGTCGATGCTGTCGGACTGCTGCAGCTGCAGCACCTGCTTCACGTGCAGGAAGCCGACAATGTTGTCCAGGTCACGCTCATAGACCGGCAGGCGGGTGTGATGCGACGTGGCAAGTTGCTGGGCGAGCACGCTCGGCCGCTCGGAAAGGTCGATCGCATGCAGGTGGTTGCGCGGGGTCATGATGTCGTCGACGGTGATCGACTCCACGTCGAGCAGGTTGGCGAGCACGGCGCGATGCTTGCCGCGGAAGTACTGGCCCTCGAGCACCAAGCTGCGCAGCTCCTCCTGGCTAAGTGGCGTTTCCGACTGGCGCGTCGGATCGATCCGGAAGAGCCGGAGCAGGGTGCCCACGAACAGGTTGACGAACCAGACCACCGGCGTGGCAATACGCAGCAGTGGCACCAGTGCGTAGCTCACCATCGGCGCGATACCGTCGGCGTGGGCCGCGCCGATGACCTTCGGCGTGATCTCGGAAAACACCAGGATCGCGAAGGTGATCGCGATGGTCGCCACGGCGAGGGCGAGCTGACCCTGGCCGAAGAGGCGCACGGTGATCACCGTCGTCAGCGTCGCCGCGGCGGCATTGATCAGGTTGTTGCCGAGCAGGATCACGCCCAGCAGGCGGTCGGTCTCGCTCAACAGTTTAAGAGCCGCTGCCGCGCCTTTCTCACCTTGCTTGGCGCGATGCCGCAGCCGGAAACGGTTGGCGGCCATCATGGCCGTTTCGGCAACCGAAAAGAACCCCGAGGTCACGAGCAGGATCGCGAGCGCGATGCCGAGGGTGCTGAGCGGGATGTCGTCCATCAGTTGTGAGTTGTCAGATGTCAGATGTCAGATGTCACAGGCGAGCGCGACCCACAGCTTCTGGTCGAGATGCTCGAGATTGACGATGTCGGCGCCACTGCGAATGACGACCTGGTCGACGCCGCCGGAGCGGGTGAACTTCCAGCGATGGGACTCGTTTGCCATGGGGTGAGGATTCCCTTCTTCTTGAAATGAATCGTGTACCGGATGCCATTACCGCGCTGCCGCGCGGCACCGGCCTGCACCTGCGGCATCCGCCCGACGCCGGGCTCGTGACGGCAGGGCGGCAGCGCCTTGCGGCTTAAGCCCGCTAGCGATGCAGCAGTACTTCCAGCACGAACTTGCTGCCGAGATAGGCAAGGAACAGCAGCGTCGTGCCGGTGAGGATCCAGCGCAGCGCAACGCGTCCGCGCCAGCCGTATCGTCGGTGGCCGAGCTGCAGCCCGCCGAACACGAACCAGGCGAGGATGGAAAAGACGGTCTTGTGATTGAAGGTGAGCGCCCGGCCGAAGACCTCCTCTGAAAAGAAGACGCCGCTCACCAGCGTCAGGGTCAGGAGCACGAAGCCCAGGCCGAGGATGCGGAACAGGAAACGTTCCAGGGTTAGCAGCGGTGGCAACTCGACGGTCGATGCGTCGGCGATGCCGCGGTGCAGGCGCTTTTCCAGCCACATCAGCACGAGCGCCTGCGCCGCCGCCACCAGGAACAGGGCATAGGCGGTGAGCGCCACCGCGACATGCGCCGCCGCCCAGGGCGCTTCGGCATACGCAAAGGTGTGCGGGTTGGAGAAGAGCACCGGAAGCAGCGCGAATAGCCCCGCCATCGGCAGCACCACGACGCCGACGATCGGGAGGGTGCGCAGCTGACCCGTGGTCCACGCCACCAGCGCAGTCAGGCCGGCGACCATCGACAGCGCGTTGCCGAAACTCAAGTCCAGTCCGCCGGGCTTGGCGACATCGCCAGCAATCAGCCAGGCGTGCAGCACGAGGGCTAAGGGAATCAACCACCGGCCCACGCCGGACCCCTGGGCGACCGTCGCAACGGCGGTTCCTGCAGGCGCGTGGGCCGGCGCCGGCCATAGCGCCCATGCCGCGAACCCGTAGAGGGCAGTGAGCACCAAGTGGAGTAAAATCATCGGTTTCGGCGCTGTTCCGGCCAGGTCGGACGACGCCGGACGACGCGCATTCGCAGTTTCCCAGTTTACATCAGCGCCTTGCGCGGCCCGTCGGCAACGAGCCCAGAGCTGTAGCGCACGCGCAACCTCCGGAAGCCATGTTCGACAATCTCACCCAGCGCCTCGGGCGCGTGGTCAAGCAGTTGCGCGGCGAAGCGCGGCTGACCGAGGCCAACATTCAGGATGCGCTGCGCGAAGTCCGCCTGGCGTTGCTCGAAGCCGACGTCGCGTTGCCGGTCGTCAAGGATTTCATCGCGGCGGTGCGCACCAAAGCACTGGGGGCGGAAGTCGTCGGCTCGCTCACCCCGGGTCAGGGGCTCATCGGCGTAGTGCATCGCGAGCTCACCGGTCTCATGGGCGGGGCTGCGGCGCCGCTCGACCTCGCCACCCAGCCGCCTGCGGTCATTCTCCTCGCTGGCCTGCAGGGCGCTGGCAAGACCACCACCGCCGCGAAGCTCGCCCGGCTGCTGCGCCAAGGCAAAAAGAAAGTTCTGCTGGTCAGTGCCGACGTGTACCGTCCGGCGGCCATCGAGCAATTGCGCACTCTCGCAACCCAGGTCGCGGTGGACTGGTTTCCGTCTACGCCGGAGCAGAAGCCGGTGCAGATCGCCCGGGACGCGGTCGACTGGGCACGCCGCCATTATCACGACGTGCTGATTGTCGATACCGCGGGACGACTCGCCATCGATACCGACATGATGCGCGAGATCAGCGAGCTGCACGCGGCCGTTAAGCCGATCGAGACCCTGTTTGTGGTGGATGCCATGCAGGGCCAGGATGCGGTCAACACGGCCCGCGCCTTCCGCGAGGCGTTGCCGCTCACCGGTGTCGTGCTGACCAAGCTCGACGGCGATTCGCGCGGTGGCGCCGCGCTATCGGTGCGACACGTGACTGGCGCGCCGATCAAGTTCGTCGGGGTCGCGGAAAAGATCGACGGCCTCGAGGTATTCCATCCCGAGCGCATGGCCTCGCGCATCCTGGGCATGGGCGACGTGCTGTCGCTGATCGAGGAAGCGCACCGCACGGTCGATATCGAGGAGGCGCAGAAGCTCGCCCGCAAGGTCAAGACCGGCAAGGGCTTCGATCTCGAGGACTTCAAGTCGCAGATCGGCCAGATGCGCAAGATGGGCGGACTTGCCGGCCTCATGGACAAGCTTCCGGCGGAGCTCGCCCGGGCCGCACAGGGCTCGGCGGTGAGCGAGAAAAAGATTGCCCGGATCGAGGGCATCATCAACGCCATGACTCCCACCGAACGGACCAAGCCGGAAATCCTCAAGGCGTCGCGCAAGCGCCGGATCGCCGCCGGTGCCGGAGTGTCGGTGCAAGAGGTGAACCAGCTCCTCGCCCAGTTCGAGCAGACCCAGAAGATGATGAAGATGGTCGCCAAGGGAGGCATGCAGAAGATGATGCGCGGCATGAAAGGCATGCTGCCGGGGTTGCGGTAGGGCTACATCCCGCGAGGGGGACGCGGTTGGAATGTTCGCAGGAGTCGCCGCGACAGCAAACAGTAGCGTCACGCTACATCTCGCGAGGGGGACGCGGTTGGAATGTGCGTTCGCCCAACCCTCGGTATTCCCGGCAACCCCCTGTCGGGGGCATCAAACACAGCGGACCGCAGGGTCTCCAGGCGGGGTCGCAACGGCCGCCGTCAACCGGGGGGCCGGAGGAGGGGTCAGGGGGTCAGGCTGGCCGGTAGCAGGCTGGCCGCATTGCAGGCTCGCCAGGCTCCGACCCGCGGGGCCACGGCCTGTCACGGCCTTGTCGCGGGTGCGTTTTTCGTCGTACAATCAGAGTCTTTTTCTCCCGCCAATGCTTCTCCTCCTCCTGCGGAAATCTTTGCCATGGTCGTGATCCGTCTTGCCCGGGGCGGCGCCAAAAAGCGCCCCTTCTACAACATCGTCGTTGCTGATTCGCGCAACCGTCGCGACGGCCGCTTCATCGAGCGCGTCGGCTTCTACAACCCGATCGCCCGCGAGTCCGACGAAGCACTGCGCCTTTCGATGGACCGCATCGACTTCTGGCGGCAGCGCGGCGCGCGGCTGTCCGACACGGTGGCAGGCCTGGTGAAGAAATCGGCCAAGACTGCGGCCGCGCCGGCTGCGGAAGCTGCGCCGGCTGTGGCCTGATCATCACAGCAAGGGAACGCTTACGGCAGCGACCGGGGCCTGATGCCGTCCGGCCATCCGAAGGAGGCGCCGCCCGATGGGCCGGCACGGTCGCCCGCAGGAGTTGAAGGCAACCCCCACGAGACAGACGTCGGGTCCGGCGGGCCGGACGCCACCACGCCTCGTGGGCCCGCCGCCCCGGACGCCACAGCGCCTAGCGGGCCCGCCGACCCGGACACGATGGTGGTGTTGGGCCACGTGCAGGGCGCGTACGGCGTTGCGGGTTGGGTAAAAGTCGTGCCGTATACCGAAACCGATTCGGGGTTGCTGCAATACGGTACCTGGTGGCTGCGATCCCCGGGCGGCGCGAGTTGGCAGGCGCGAAGGCGCACGGCGGGTCGGCTGCAGGGCGATACGGTGGTCGCGCAGATCGATGGAATCGTCGATCGCGAGGCGGCGCTGGCTCTCAAGGGTAGCGAGGTGGCCGTGCCGCGGTCGGCGCTGCCACCGGTCGAGCAGGGTGAGATGTACTGGTCTGACCTGGTCGGCCTCACGGTTATGAATCGGCAAGGCCAGTGCCTGGGCCGGGTGCGAGGCGTCACCGCCCATGCGGCGCACCCGTTGTTGCAGGTCGTGCGTGACGGGGCGCCGGAGGGCGCAGGCGGCGCCGAGCGTGAGCGCCTGATTCCGTACGTGCCGCCAGTGATCGATGCCGTCGACCTCGCCGGCCGATGCATCGAAGTCGACTGGGGCGAGGATTTCTGAAGCGCCTTGCGCAGAAGACTGCAAGTGCCACGACAGGGGCGTGGTGTAGATGCAGCGAGGTGACGACATGGAGTGCGCGTCGGGCAGGACGGCAATTGCCCTGCAGGCGCGTGGCGGAGACGCGGTGAGATGACGACATGGAGCGCGCCTCGGGCAGGACGGCAAGTGCGGCAGGCGCGTGGCGTAGACGAAGTGAGGTGAGGCGATGGAGCGCGCCTCGGGCAAGGACTGCAAGTGCCCGGCAGGCGCGCGCTGGAGACGTTTCGAGCTGACGATGTAGCGCGGTCTGACCGTCGGCGACACGCAAGTGCAAGAGGGCCGTGTTGCAACGTATCGAACTGGCGACGTATCGAGGGCAGCATGGCGGGCATCCTGCGCGTTGACGTGCTCACCATTTTTCCGGAGTTCGTGCAGCACGCGGCAGGATTCGGCGTTACCGGACGCGCACTGGAGCGTGGCCTGTGGCAGTTGGGCGTATGGAACCCCCGGGATTTCGCCACGGGGAACTACCGGGCGATCGACGATCGCCCCTACGGTGGCGGACCGGGGATGGTGATGCTGGCGGAGCCCCTGCGCAAGGCGCTGGGCGCGGCGCAGGACGCGCAGCGCGAAGCCGGAATCGCGCGGACGCACGTGATCTACATGTCGCCTGCCGGCGTGCCGCTCACGCACCGCCGGGTGGCGGAGATCGCCGCGACGACGGACGTGGGCTATGTCATCCTCGCCGGGCGTTACGAGGGCGTCGACGAGCGCTTCCTAGGGGACGCCGTCGACGAGGAGATCGGAGTCGGGGACTTCGTGGTGTCGGGCGGCGAGTTGCCGGCACTGATGTTGATCGACGCGGTCGTTCGGCAGCGGCCCGGGGTGTTGAATGACGCCGAGTCGGCGGAACAGGAGTCATTCGTGGACGGCTTGCTCGATTGCCCGCATTACACGCGGCCCGAGCGGGACGGCGACGAGGCGGTACCGGCGGTCTTGCTGTCGGGCGATCATGCGGCCATCCGCCGCTGGCGCTTGCAGCAGTCGCTGGGCAGGACCTGGGAGCGGCGGCCGGATCTCATGGCTAGACGGCCGCTCTCGCGGGATGAAGCAGATCTGCTCGCGACCTATCGCGACCAGCGGGAAACGCGTAGACGGTGACTCCGCATGAGGAACGCGGAGAGGGTGATTCTGCATGAGGAACGCGTAGACAGTGATTCTGCATGAGGAACGCGTAGACAGTGATTCCGCATGAGGAACGCGGAGAGGGTAATTCCGCATGAGGAACGCGGAGAGGGTGATTCCGCATGACATCAAACGCACGCATCAGGGGGCGCCCTGCGCTGCATGCAAGGCCAACGGCCATTGAAATCGGAGAACGTACATGAACATCATCGCAGAGATCGAAAAAGAAGAGATCGCCCGGCTGGGCAAGACCATCCCCACGTTCGCGCCGGGTGACACCGTCATCGTCAACGTCAGTGTGGTCGAGGGCGAACGCAAGCGCGTGCAGGCGTACGAGGGGGTGGTCATCGCCAAGCGCAACCGCGGTCTCAACTCGTCGTTCGTGGTACGCAAGATTTCCAGCGGCGAAGGCGTGGAGCGGACCTTCCAAACCTATTCGCCGGCCATCGCCAGCATCGAGGTAAAGCGCAAGGGTGACGTGCGCCGCGCCAAGCTCTATTACCTGCGCGATCGCTCAGGCAAGTCGGCGCGGATCCGCGAAAAGCTGGTGTCACGCGACAAGGCGGCTGCGGCCAAGGCCAGTACTGCCACCCCCGCGCCGGGACAGACGGGCGATTAGGTTACGCAAGGGGCTCGGATCGCGGGGTCGCGTACGGCGGTTCCCATCGTCCATTTCCGCCGAAAAAGGGCAGCCCGCGTGGCTGCCTTTTTTCGTTGCTGCGCGGATGTGACTGATTTCGCAACACGGCATCGCAAGTTGGCATCGGTGTGGTTCTTGCTGCTTGCCGGACCATGACTTTTCGTCGAACATGCACCGGCGTCTTGCATAGACCGTCGTCGGCCTCATGAGAGCCTCCCTGTACGAAGCGCTGGGTATTCCGCAGACCGCGTCGGACGAGGAGGTTCGGGCGGCGTTGCGCGCCCAGATCCGCAAGTATTACGGCAAGACCCGCGACGGCCAGGGTAATGTCGAGGAGGCATTGCGTTTCATCAATCACGCGAGCCGCATCCTTTCGGATCGCGATCGACGTGTCGAGTACGACCGCCAGCTCGCGTTGTCCGATGGCTCGACGGAGCAGCGCATCGCCCACGTAGTGAGCAATGCCGTCGGTGACGCGGGAGTCGAGCACACCGACATCGGTCCCGCGACGCCCGTCGTGGCGATAGACGAATCGCTCGAGACCGCACTGGATGCCGAAGTGCCGGTCGCCGAGGCGCGCGTCCCCCATCATCCGGGCCTTACCGAGCGCGTCGCCGCGTTCGGTCGCTCGACGTTCGTCACCCTGGCGCTGTGCGCGCTCTTCGCGGGGCTGATCGGCGCAGCGATCGTGTACGTGACGCCCGCGGATGCCGTGGCGGTCGGGAAGCAGGTGCTGGTCTGGATAACCCTTACGTTGCTGATGCTCGCGGCGGTCTACGGCGTCGTGCACGGACTCGCGTGGAAACGGCGCCGAGGCGGCCTGCTGCCGCGTGCGCAACTGCCCCATACCGATCTCGCCATCCTCAACTGGCGTCGCGAGCGAAGCATCTTCCTGGGCGCTGATCAGCCTCAGGAAGATGCGAGCTGGATCTTCCAGCTGCGCATGGCCGAGCTCGAGCGTGCCAAGGCCGGACGCACGAGCGAGCCGCGGCCCTGGCGTCGCCTGGGCGCGCGGGTGTTCGACTATGCGACGTGGGGACTGGTGCTCGCCTTGCTGTTGTCGGAGCTCCGCGCTGTGGAGGCGATCCCGGACGAAATCACCTATTGGCTGGCGCATCCGCTGATCGCCCCGATCCTGATCACCCTGACATGGGTGCCCATCGAGGCGCTGCTGCTCGCCTCATTGCAGAGCACCCCCGGCAAGTGGCTATTCGGTTGTTACGTGCAATTCTCGATCTCCGACGCCTACGCGCCGCGCGATCCCCGGTCGCAGCTGCGGCGGGCGCTGCGTCGCGCGTGGCGAGTGTGGTGGCAGGGCATGGGAGGTGGCGTTCCGGTGGTTGCGCCGATCATGGTCGCGCTGTCGTATGAAGCGCTCACCCAGCAGCGCGAGACGGCATGGGACGCGGCCTACGATTGCCTCGTCACCCATGGACCGCCCGGGCTGCTCAACACCGCCACCGGGCTTGGCGGTCTGTTGGCGATGCTGTGGCTCTATGGTGTCGCCTGGCATCAACCCATGGGGGATTCCCTAGCCCGCGCGCAGCGGCTCTTGATGGCCAGCATGCCGTCGACGCCTGACCTGCTCGAGCGGGGAAGGGCCGGCGGCGACCGCCTGCTCGAAAGCCTGCGGAGCGGCGTGACCGCCGGGCGGATTGCGAGCGGTGAGAATGGGAGCAGCGAGAATGCGGCCAGGACTGGCCGCAGGGCGGCCGCGGTACCCGATCGCGGACCGGTCGATGCTGCGTTGGACAGCGAGCTCGAAGCGCGGCGCGCCCGGGTCGGGGCCCTCAAGATCGAGGGCCCCCGCATGTTGCGCGCGGGGAACTGGCGGCGCGCCGCCGAATTGTGCGGCGCGTGGGCCGACCTCGACCTGCGCAGTGCCGACGCGTTGCGTTGCAAGGGCGAGGCGTTGCAGGGCCAGGGTTATCACCAGCAGGCGCTCACGGCGCTACGCCACGCCAAGCAAATCGATCCCGACGATCGCCGCGTCGACGCCTTGATCGAGCGCAGTCACAAAGGCATTGTCGCGGACTTCATCGGCCGTTACCGCGGCAACTAGCTGGTCAGACCGCCGGCGGCCTGCAGCACCGCAATCCAGAGCGGCAGGGTGCCGGCCGCGATCACGGTGCCGATCGAGATCAATAAGGCGACCGGAGCGCCGACGCCGTTCATCTGCATCGCCAGGATGTAGGCCGAGGGTGCCGTCGGCATCGCCGCCAGCAGTACCGCGACCGTGCGCTCGGTCGGCGGCAAGCCCACCAGGACCGCGAGCCCCAAGGCCAGTGCGGGCAAGACCACGAGCTTCAAACCCGTCCACCACGCGATGGCGCCCACCGGTAGCTGCGCAATCCGGAAGGCGAGACCTGCGCCTACGGCGAGCAGGCCGAGCGGCAAGGCCGCGCTCGCCAGCAAGGCGAGGGTTGCCTCGGCAAACTCGGCGACCGGCCAGCCGGCCGCTTTCCAGACGATGCCGGCCAGGCACGCCAGTACCAACGGATTGCGCAGCACCTGACCCAGCAACGCCCGCCTGGCGTGCACCAGCATCGCGACGGCGGCGACGTTCACCACAGGCACCAGGATTCCGATGAGGAGTCCGATGGCCGCGACGCTCGCTTCGCCGCCGAGTCGGCTTGCCACGGCGAGGGCGATGTAGGTGTTGAAGCGGAACCCACATTGGAAACACGCGGCGAACACGGGTCGCTCGAGCTCGAACAGTCGTCCGCCGAGTCCGGAGAGCGCCATGCCGGCGAAGGTGTAACCGAGCCCGACGCCGGCAAGCGGCAGCGCGTCGGCGAGGGCGAGCGGCGAGTGGGCGAGGGCACGAAACAGCAGGGCCGGGAAGAGCACGAAATAGACGAGCCGCTCGAGGCCCGGCCAGAAACCCGGTCCGAATCCGCCGATCCGCTTGAGCAACGCTCCGAACGCGATCAACAAAAAGTCCGGTAGCAGGAGGAGCGCGATGGTCAAGCCAACTCCGGGACGCTGCCGGGACGGGCGAATGGTGGGGCGCTCGTCTGCAATGGCTCGGTGCGCGGGTCGCCCGTAGGGATCGCGAGCGCGCGCACTGGGAAACTGAACGATGCGTCGTAGCGTACTGCGGCAGCGGGGTGCGCACCGGCATCATCGGGAGCGCCGTTGCCGGCCCTACCCGGTGCGTGCCGCCGGCGACCGATGGGCTCGGGCCATAGCCAGGCGGAACGCTGCACGTGCGTCGCTAGCCGTCCGTTTGGCCGGTCGCGCCTGGCGCGGCCTCGTGGCTCTCGCCTGCCTCGATCTCGCGTCGCACCTCGTCCATGTCGAGCCCACGCGCGGCCGCGAGCACCTCCTCGAGCGAACCGGCCGACAGCGCGCCGGCCTGCGAGAAGATCACCACGTTTTCCCGGAAGATCATCAGGGTCGGAATCGAGCGGATGTTGAAATGCCCGGCCAAAGCCTGCTCGTCCTCGGTATTGACCTTGGCGAACAGCAGGTCGGGATGGCGCTTGGCGGCTTCCGTGAACACCGGCGCGAAGGCGCGGCAGGGGGCACACCAGGGCGCCCAAAAATCGATGATCGCGAACCGATGACTGGGAATGAGCGCGCCGAAGCGCGCGGCGTCGAGCTCGACGACCTCGCCGGCGGAAGGCGCATCGGGGGACGTGGCGGTGGCGGGCATGGCGGCTTCCGGGCGGAGGGTCACTTGCGCTTCATCAAAAAGAAGAATGCGCCATCGCGCTCGCCGTGCTCGATCAGCTCGTTGCCGGTTTGCCGGGAGAACGCCTGGAAATCACGGACCGAGGCGGGATCGGTGGCGAGCACACGGATGACCTGGCCGGATGCCATGTCGTTCAGCGCTTTCTTGGTGCGCAGGATGGGCAGCGGGCAGTTGAGGCCCCTGGCGTCGACCTCGCGGTCTGGCTGTTGCATGAAGGCTCCTGAGGATCGCGCCGGCAAGCACGGTCGCGACTAAGCCGACTATTTTAGCAGCCCGGCAGCCCGCCGTAGCCGCAACCCCTCACCCGCGGATGCGCCGGACGAGGCTGCTCGTGGAGCGCTGATGGGTGAACGGGATGGCGACGAACCGACCGCCGGCGGCGAGTACTTCCGTGGCGCCGACCGTGGTGTCCTGGCCGTAGTCGCCGCCTTTCACCAGCACGTCCGGCATGACCGCCAGGATGAGGGCATGGGGCGTGTCCTCGTCGAACGCCACGACCAGGTCGACCGCCGCGAGTGCCGCGAGCACGGCCATGCGGTCGTCGAGACTGTTGAGCGGCCGGTCGTCACCCTTGCCAAGGCGGCGCACCGAAGCGTCGGCATTGACCGCCACGACCAGCGCCGCGCCGAGTTGCCGGGCCGCATCGAGATACGTGACATGGCCCCGGTGCAGCAGATCGAAAACGCCGTTGGTGAACACCAGGGGCCGGGGCAGCGCTGCGATGCGCGCCAGCGCCTCGTCGGGCGCGGCGATCTTCGCTTCAAAGCGGCAGGACGACGGCGGCGCGTCGGCGTTGGTCATGGCCGAACGAGGGTCGTACCCTTTGTGCCCGGGCACTGCACGGGATGCGCCGCGGCCGAGGGGATCGATCCCGTCACGGGATGGGCCTCGGTGCGGGGCTCGGGACTGGACCAATCGGGCTCGGGACTAGACGTACTCGAACACCCGCACCACGCGGCGCACGCCCGAGGTCTGCGCAGCCAGCCGGGAAGCCGCATCGGCTTCGGTGCGATTGACGATTCCCAGGAGATACACCACCCCGCGCTCGGTCACGACCTTCACCTGGTAGGGCGCGAATTCATTGGCCTCCACGAACCGCGCCTTCACCTTGGAGGTAATCAACGTGTCGTTGGAGCGATCACCGAGCGAAGTCGGCTGGGCGACGACGAGCTCGTTCTGCACGCTCTTGACGCGATCGGTGCCGCGGGCGATGTTGGCCACGCTTTCCTTGACCCGCTCGTCGGGAACCTCGCCGGTCAGCAGCACCGTGCCGCTGTAGCTGGTCGCGTTAAGGTGGACATTGGAGCCGTGGTTGGCGCGGACGGCGTTAGCGATCTTGAGCTCGATCGTTTCGTCGTCGATTTGCGCACCGGCGGAACGGCGGTCCGCCGCGACCAGTGCGCCGCCGCCGATCGCCGCCACAGCGAGAAGCGGCACGCACCCGGTAAGAAGCGGGCCGGTCGTGGCCGCGGTGGCGGCGAGGGCGATCGGCACTACGATGTCGCGGAACTTCATGTTTCGTCTCCCAAAAGGGTGATGTCGATCGCGTCGCACAGGCAATGGATCGCAAGCAGATGCACTTCCTGGATGCGGGCCGTGCGTTCGTGCGGTACGCAGATGTTGACGTCGTCGGGTCGCAGCATCGCCCCGATCCGACCGCCGTCGCGGCCGGTCAAGGCGACGATGCGCATGTCGCGGTCGTGCGCGGCCTCGATCGCGGCCACGACGTTGGCGGAATTGCCGGAAGTCGAGATGGCGAGCAGGACATCACCTCGCGCGCCAAGGGCGCGCACCTGCTTGGCGAAGACCTGCTCGAAGGCGTAATCGTTGGCGATGGCGGTGAGGAGCGAGGTATCGGTCGCGAGCGAAATCGCCGGCAGCTCCGGGCGCTCGCGCTCGAACCGGCCGACGAGCTCGGCCGCGAAGTGCTGTGCGTCCGAGGCCGAACCGCCGTTCCCGCAGGCCAGGATCTTGCCGTCGGCGAGCAGGCACGTGGTGAACACTTCCGCGCCGCGCGCGATCAGCGGCGTGAGCACGTCGGCCGCGTCGCGCTTCAGTTGCGCGCTGTCGGCGAAGTGCTGGCGAATGCGGGGGGCAAGATCCATTGAAGGTTTGGGACGTACGCGGCAGATTGTAGCAAGAAGGCCCGGTGGGTCGCCGCCGTCTACGTCGAAATGACGTCTCGCAACCACTCGATCCGATCACTGCCGAGGTCGTCGAGCAGGATGGCATCGAAGCGGCACGGCGGCGCCACGGGCAATGTGGCAAGGTAGTGCTCGGCAGCGGCGACCAAACGGGCGCGCTTGCGGGCGGTGATGCTCGCGGCGGCGCCGCCGAACTGCGCGCTTCGCCGCAGCCGTACCTCGACAAACACCAGCGTGGCGCCGTCGCGGGCGATGAGGTCGATCTCGCCGCGGCGCATCTTCCAGTTGCGCGCGATCACGGCCAGCCCCTGCGCGGCGAGATACTGAGCGGCGAGCGCTTCGGCGGCGGCGCCCGCGGAAGCCGTACCGGGCACGGCCACGTCAGGGACGGTCGTCCGGCACCACCCGTCCCGCATCGAAGCGCATGAGACGGCCTTCGCGGGCGATATGGTGCTCGGGCGCGAGCACGAGCCTGCCTGTCGCGCCTTGCAGCTCGAGACGCTGGGGCGGGCCGCGCTCGAACGCGAGCGCGATGTGCAGGGCGTCGTAGCCCAGGGCATAGAGACGCTCGAGGGTCGGATTGGCGAATTCCTGACGCGGCACGCCGGCGAGCTCGGGTGCGTCAGGAGTACCGACGAGCGGGACCTCGACGAACCGAATGCCGTCGAGATCGCGCAGCATCGCCGTGGCCTGGCGATCATGAACCTGGCTACTCGCGAATACCCTGACCTGCGGCAGGTACGGTTTCACCAGTGCGGCGTCGCTGCCGCCGGCGGCGAGCAGGACGGCATCCACGCGGTTGCGCCCGAGCTCGGTACGCAGCACTGCCAGGGATCCGGGATCGCGCACCAGTCGGAACGTCGACGGCCGACCACCGCCCTGTGCCAACCATTCGTCCGTGAAGCTCGCTGCGAAGCGCTGCTGCAGGGGCGATTCGGCGGCGACGATGCCCACGTCGCGCACCCCGTCGGCCTGCATGGTCCGCGCGATCTGCCGCGCCTCGCCTTCCACCGACAGCGCGAAGGTGTAGAGCGGCGCGGGCAACAGAATAGCGTCGTCGAGCTGGTTGAGCGCAATCGTCCAGGGCAATGCAATGCCGGCCGACGCGACCGCCTTCAGATCGTCGCGCAACAGCGGTCCCACGATCACGGTTGCGCCTTCGCGCCACGCCTTGTCCATCGCCGCGAGCACACCGCCGTCGCCGTGTGGGATGATGGTCACCGGAGCGTTGGCAAGCTTTGCGGCGGCGCTGAAGCCCGCGGCGACCGCCTCGGCGGCCGTACCGAACGTCGGCGACTGCAGCGGTAGAACCAATGCGATTCGCGTGGGTAGCCGGCGCGTCTGGGGAAACTGGGGCAGTTCGCCCAGCGGCAGCGGGGCGCCGAGCGGCAGGGGCGCCATCAGTGGTGGCGGCGCGGCCCCGCCCGCATCCTGCTGCGCGGCATCGCCCGGGAATCCAGTGGCAGGCACGCCGAGGGGCGGCGCCGTCGGTGCCAACGGCAGCGTGGTGACCGCCGGCGTGGCATCAGCAGGCGACGCGGTTTCGGCAGGCGGCGCGGGCAGCAGCACGGGCGGCGGGCGTATCGGCAACTCGGCCGTCGACGGTGCGTACACCTGCGACGGGCCGGGGGACGGCGTCGGCCGTACTGTGGCTCGCGGTCCGCATGCCGCGAGGGTGGCCGCGAATACCACTGCGGCGACGACGTGCCACGCGCTGCCGAGGGCGTCGCGCGGCGTCAGGAGAGCCATCGTGGCGTGTGCGGTGAGGGAAACGGTGTGGACATGGACGACGCCGCTTTGAACTTGAGCGCCGGGGAGGGCGCCGACGCTGCGGTGTTCCGGGCGCAAGGCGGCTCATTATATGTGGTGGCGACGCCGCTCGGTAACTTGCGCGACCTCACCTTGCGCGCGCTCGACATCCTGCGCACCGCGGACGTGGTCGCCGCGGAGGACACCCGGGTCTCGGCGGTGCTGTTGCGACACTACCGGATCGAGACGACGCTGGTAGCGTTGCATGCGCACAACGAGGCGCGGCGCGGCGCGGAGTTGTTGGCGCAGCTCGTGGCCGGACGCAGCGTTGCGCTGATCTCCGACGCCGGCACCCCGGGGGTAAGCGACCCCGGTGCGCGACTGGTGCGGATGGCGCACGACGCCGGGCGGCCGGTCGTGCCCGTGCCGGGACCCAGTGCGGCCATTGCCGCGGTGTCCGCGGCCGGCCTCGGTGCGGAGCGCTTTCTGTTCGCCGGCTTCCTGCCGTCCGCGGCCAAGGCACGCCAGGCCATGCTGCGGTCCCTGGCCATGCTGCCGTGCGCCGTGGTGCTCTACGAGGCGCCGCACCGCGTGCAGGACACCGTAGCCGACCTGGCCGCGCTGTTCGCGTCCGAGCGCATCCTGGTGATCGCCCGCGAGCTCACCAAGCGCTTCGAGACGATTGCCCGCATGCCCCTGCAAGACGCCGCAGCGTGGATCGCCGCCGACCCCAACCACAGCCGGGGCGAATTCGTGCTGATCGTCGACGCGCCGCTCGTCGCGCCGACGATGGCGCTCGATGGCGCGACCGAGCGCTGGCTCGTGGCGCTCGCCGTGGAGTTGTCGCCGGCGCAGGCGGCGCGCATCGCCGCCGCCGCTACTGGCCTGCCCCGCGACGTGCTCTACGCCCGCGTAGTCGCCCTGCGTGGGCCGGATCGGCCATGACGCCCGCCGCACGCGAGGTGGAGGACCCGGCGACCCACTGGCATGGCAGCCTCGACCTCCGCTTCGTGCGCGACGGGGTCGGTACGCGGCTGGCAGCCCGGCTGCATCGTGGCCCACTGCGTGTCCAGAAGGCCTTGCATCCGGAAGGCGCCGCGGTCTGCCAGGCGGTGATCCTTCATCCTCCCAGCGGCATCGCCGGCGGCGACATCCTTGACATCGCAGTCGACGTCGGTCCGGAGGCGCATGCCCAGCTCATCACGCCCGGCGCGACGCGGTGGTACCGCAGCGCCGAACTCGACGCGCGGCAGTCGATGGTCGCCCGGGTGGGCGATGGGGGCGCGCTGGAATGGCTTCCTCACGAGGCCATCGTCTTCGACCGCGCCAGGGCGCGGATGCAGACAAGGCTCGAGCTTGCCGGCAGCGCGGTGGCGATCGCGTCCGACGTGGTCTGTCTGGGTCGCATCGCGTCCGGCGAAGTCTTTGCAGCCGGCGAGTTGCGCCAGCGCTTCGAATTGGTGCGGGACGGCGCACTCGTTTGGGCCGAGCAGAACGTGATCGATGCGCAGGGCGCGGTCCGATCGGCGTCCATCGGCCTCGGCGGGCGCCCCGCGTTCGGTACGTTGCTGGTCGCGGCGCCCGCAATCCCGCGGGAATGGATCAGCGCTGCGCGCGACGTTGGTTCGGATCTTGCAAACGGCGATTCAGCCGTAACCCACGTACCCGGCGCATTGCTCGCGCGCTGTCGGAGCGATTCGGCGACCGCAGCGGTCGACTGGCTGCGGCGCGTGTGGATCGCGCTCCGGCCACTGGTGCTCTTCCGCCCGGCCACGTTGCCGAGGTTGTGGGCAACATGAGCGTGGCACGGCGGTCGTGGTGTCGTAACCGGTAGAGGAGCATTCGACATGGAACTCACCCCGCGCGAGCGCGACAAGCTGTTACTGTTCACCGCCGCGCTCCTGGCCGAGCGCCGGCTTGCGCGCGGCGTGAAGCTCAACTATCCCGAGGCGGTTGCCTATCTCTCCGCTGCAATCCTCGAAGGGGCGCGCGACGGCCGCACCGTGGCCGAGCTCATGGGCGCCGGTGCGCAGTGGCTGTCGCGCAGCCAGGTGATGGACGGGATTGCGGAAATGATTCCCGAGATCCAGGTCGAAGCGACATTTCCCGACGGCACCAAGCTCGTCACCGTGCACCAACCGATCCAGTGAGGCGGCGCATGATCCTTGTTTCGGTGCTCGGGAGATCGGCGTGATTCCCGGCGAGATCCAGCCGGCCATGGCCGCCGACATCACCCTCGATCCGGCGCGGCCGACCTTCCCTCTGACGGTGGCCAATACCGGCGATCGTCCGATCCAGGTCGGTTCGCACTACCACTTCGCGGAGACGAATGCTGCACTTTCGTTCGATCGTGCCGCCGCACGCGGCTGCCGCCTGGCGATCGCCGCGGGCACCGCGGTCCGCTTCGAGCCGGGCCAGACACGCACCGTGTCCCTGGTGCCGTATGCCGGCGCGCGGGTGGTGTATGGCTTCACCGCTGCCGTGATGGGCCCACTCGATGCACCCCTGGACGACGATGCATGAAAACCATTGCATGAACGCCGCGCGTGAAAACCAGCGCGGGACCCCCGGCGCATGAAGATCACCCGGCGCGCCTATGCGGAGATGTATGGTCCGACGGTAGGCGATCGGGTCAGGCTCGCCGACACCGAGCTCATGATCGAGATCGAGCGCGACCATACCGTGTATGGCGAGGAGGTGAAGTTCGGGGGCGGGAAGGTCATCCGCGACGGGATGGGTCAGAGCCAGCGCGTGTCGGCGGAATGCGCGGACACCGTGATCACCAATGCCGTCGTGATCGACTGGTGGGGTATCGTCAAGTGCGACATCGGCCTCAAGGATGGCCGGATCGCGCGGCTCGGCAAGGCCGGCAATCCCGACGTCCAGCCGGGAGTCGATATCGTGATCGGGCCCGGCACCGAGATCATCGCCGGCGAGGGCATGCTGGTCACGGCCGGTGGCATCGACGCCCACATCCATTTCATCTGCCCGCAGCAGATCGACGAGGCGCTCGCTTCGGGCGTCACCACCATGCTCGGCGGCGGCACCGGGCCGGCGACCGGCACGTTTGCGACGACCTGCACGCCCGGGCCGTGGCACATCCACCGCATGCTCGAGGCCGCGGAAGCATTCCCGATGAACCTCGGGTTTCTCGGCAAAGGCAACGCGAGTCTCACGCCACCGCTCACCGAGCAGGTGGCCGCCGGTGCGATCGGCTTGAAGCTGCACGAGGACTGTGGCACCACGCCGGCCGCAATCGATGCCGCGCTGCGGGTCGCCGACGCCGAGGACGTGCAGGTCGCGATCCATACCGACACCCTGAACGAGTCCGGGTTTGTCGAGACCACGCTCGCGGCGATTGGTGGCCGCACCATCCACACCTACCACACCGAAGGCGCAGGCGGTGGCCACGCGCCGGACATCATCCGTGCCTGCGGCGAGGCCAACGTGCTGCCATCGTCGACCAACCCGACGCGGCCGTACACCATCAACACCATCGACGAGCATCTCGACATGCTGATGGTGTGCCACCACCTCGATCCCGCCATCGCCGAGGACATCGCCTTCGCCGAGTCGCGCATCCGGCGCGAGACCATCGCCGCCGAGGACATCCTCCACGATCTCGGCGCGTTCTCGATGCTGTCTTCGGACTCGCAGGCGATGGGCCGGGTCGGCGAGGTGATCGTGCGCACGTGGCAGACGGCCCACAAGATGAAGGTCCAGCGCGGGGCGTTGGCAGGCGACCCGGTGCAGCACGACAATCGCCGGGTGCGGCGCTACGTCGCCAAGTACACCATCAATCCGGCGATCGCCCACGGCATCGCCCACGAGGTGGGCTCGGTGGAGCCCGGGAAGCTCGCCGACCTGGTGCTGTGGAAGCCTGCGTTCTTCGGGGTCAAGCCGGCGCTGGTGTTGAAGGGCGGGATGATCGCTCTCGCCGCCATGGGCGACCCGAATGCGTCGATCCCCACGCCGCAGCCCGTGCACTACCGGCCGATGTTCGCCGCGTTCGGCAAGGCTTTGAGCCGCTCGGTCACATTCGTGTCGCGTGCAGCGCTCGCCAATCCGGCGGTGACAGCGCTCGGTCTTGCCAAGCCGCTGGTGGCGGTGGCCAACACCCGCGCCATCAGCAAGCGCGACATGAAGGAGAACGACGCTTTGCCGCGGATCGACGTCGATCCGGAGACGTACGAGGTCCGCGCCGACGGCGTGCTGCTGCAGTGCCCGCCGGCGGACGTGCTGCCGATGGCGCAACGCTACTTCCTATTCTGAAGCGCTCCGGCCATGCTCATCGTTCGTCGCAAGTGCACTTCGTCGCGGCCGGCCGACTTGACCGTCGTCCTGGCCTTTGGCGAACGACAGCAAACCCGACTGCGGTCGACGACGACGACCGGCGAGGAGATCGGCTTCCTGCTGCCGCGTGGCACGGCGCTCCTCGGTGGCGACCGATTCGAAACGGACGACGGGCGGGTAGTGCAGATCGAAGCGGCTACCGAGTCGTTATGCGAGGTGCGCGCAGCGGACCCGCATGCGCTCGCCCGTGCGGCCTATCACCTCGGCAATCGCCACGCGCCGATGGAGATCGGCACCGGATTCCTTCGCTTCGGCCGCGACTCCGTCCTGGCCGACCTGATGCGCCATCTCGGCCTCGAGGTGCGCCATGTCGAGGCGCACTTCGTCCCCGAGTCGGGCGCCTATGCGACCCCCGCGATGGCACCACCGCACGATCATGGCCATCGTGGCGTCATTCACGACCACGCCCCGCCTGAGGGCCCGCGATGAAAGCGCGACGATCGGCGGCGCCGGCGGCCCCAGGCACCGGCCCGAGCCCCGGCGCCAGCACCAGCGGTGGCACTGAATCGCCCGCGCATCGCTCGGTCACGAGCCTGGTGCGCCTGTTGCACCTGGCGAGCCCGGCGTTGCCCATCGGCGGCTACAGCTACTCGCAGGCATTGGAATGGGCGGTCGAGCGGGGACTCGTCACCGACGCCAGCTCGGCGCAGCGGTGGATCGGGGAGATGCTGGCGCTCGCGATTTCGCGTGGCGAAGCCCCATTGGCCTGGCGGCTGTTGTGCGCCGCGGGGGTCGACTGGTATCGATTCACGACCTGGAATGCGTGGCATCGGGCCTCGCGCGAGACCGCCGAGTTGCGCGCCGAGAGCGAGCAGATGGGGTACTCGCTGGCGAAGCTGATGCAGGACCTCGGCCTGCTCGATGCCGATGCGCGCCGGGCCTTGCCGGGGCTACAGCCGATCGGCCTGCCGGCCGCGTTCGCGCTGGCCGCGCGCGGCTTCGGTCTTGCACCCGAACCGGCGCTCACCGCCTACGTGTGGTCATGGCTGGAGAACCAGGTGCTGGCCGCCATGAAGCTCGTGCCCCTCGGCCAAGTTGCGGGCCAGCAGATGCTCGCCGTGCTCGGGCTCGAGATCAGCAGCGTGGTGCACGTGGCGACGACCCTGGCCGACGATGCCATCTCGACCTTTGCCCCGGGGCTTGCGATCGCGAGTGCCCGGCACGAATCCCAATACTCGCGGCTGTTCCGCTCATGAACTCCAGCGCGCCCACGCTCGTTTCGGATCCCCTACGCGTCGGCATCGGCGGCCCGGTGGGCTCCGGCAAGACGGCGCTCACCCTGGGGCTGTGCCGGGCGCTGCGGCAGAGTCACCACATCGCGGTGGTCACCAACGACATCTACACCGAGGAGGACGCGCAATTCCTGGTGCGTCACGAGGCGCTCACGCCCGACCGCATCATCGGCGTCGAGACCGGCGGCTGCCCGCACACCGCGATCCGCGAGGACGCGTCGATCAATCTGGAAGCCGTCGATCGCCTGGTGCGGCGCTTCGGCAACCTCGAAATCGTGTTCATCGAAAGCGGCGGCGACAACCTCGCGGCGACGTTCTCCCCCGAGCTTTCCGATCTCACCATCTACGTGATCGATGTCGCCGCCGGGGACAAGATCCCGCGCAAAGGGGGCCCCGGCATCACCCGCTCCGATCTTCTCGTCATCAACAAGATCGATCTCGCTCCCTTCGTGGGTGCCTCGCTCGAGGTTATGGACCGTGACGCGAAGCGGATGCGCGGCGACCGGCCGTTCGTGTTCTCCAACCTCAAGACTGGTCAGGGATTGGACGCCATCATCGCCTTCGTGCTGCAACGCGGGTTGGTGGGTCTGGGCGCACACTAGACCGAGGCGCACCCCGCGACCGGAGGGGACGCATCGACCGGCCGCGGCGTGCACGCCACCGCATCGCCGATTCGCAGCGTGCCGCCTACGATCACCCGCGCGGTGACCCCGCCATGACCGCGCATGGCGTTGTAACCGCCTCGGCGCCGATGCGCAGGACGAGCGGCCGATCGTCGAACAGCGACCGCGCCGCTGCCAGGCTGATGCCGGCGACCACCAGGTTCCGGCGCAGCGCGCCGGGGTCGAGCGCGTGCCGACCGACCAGCGCCGCGATGACCGCGAGGTGCTCGGCCTGGATGAGGGTGACCTGGCGCTTGCCGCCGCCGGACTGCGACGAACGGCGGGCGCTGGCGCGGTCGCCATCGAGTCCTCGACCGGCCCATGCCATGGCGCTGGCGACTGCGCACGTCGGCGCTCCGCGGCGTGGGCGCAGGAGAATCGCCTCGAGTCTTCCCGTGCGCGGGAAGCAGTCGGTGAGGTCGCGCAGAGTGTGCGGGGCGGGAGACACGGGCATCGTCCGGCGAGCTCAGTAGCGTGCGCTCCCGGGCGTGCGCGGGAACGGGATCACGTCGCGCACATTGTTGAGGCCGGTGGCGTAAGCGACGGTACGCTCGAAGCCGAGCCCGAAGCCGGCGTGAGGTACGCTGCCATAGCGGCGCAGGTCGCGATACCAGGCGTAGTGCTCCTTGTCGAGACCGGCCTCGGTCATGCGCGCGTCGAGCACGTCGAGACGCTCCTCGCGTTGACTACCGCCGATGATCTCGCCGATGCCCGGTGCCAGCACGTCCATCGCCGCAACCGTCCGGTCGTCGTCGTTCAACCGCATGTAGAAGGCCTTGATCTCCTTCGGGTAGTTCATCAGGATCACCGGCTTGCCGACGTGATGCTCGGCGATGTAGCGCTCGTGCTCGGACTGCAGGTCCATGCCCCACGCGACGGCGAACTCGAACTTCTGCTTCGCCTTCTGCAGCACTGCGATGGCGTCGGTGTAGTCCATGCGCACGAACTCGGAGTCGACGATGCCCTGCAGCTTGGCGATGATGCCCTTCTCGATGCGCTCCTCGAAGAACGCCATGTCGTCGGCGCGTTCGTGCAGCACCGTGGCGAAGACGTGCTTCAGCAGCGCCTCGGCGAGGGTCGCATCGGCAGCCAGGTCGGCGAAGGCGATCTCCGGCTCGATCATCCAGAACTCGGCGAGGTGGCGGCTGGTGTTGGAGTTCTCCGCCCGGAACGTCGGACCGAACGTGTACACCTTGGAAAGCGCGAGACAGTAGGCCTCGACGTTGAGCTGACCGGATACGGTGAGGAAGGTCTCGCGGCCGAAGAAGTCCTGGGCGAAATCGATGCCGCCGGACGCATTGCGCGGCAGGTTGGCGAGATCGAGGGTCGACACCCGGAAGAGCTCACCTGCACCCTCGGCGTCCGCCGCGGTGATGATCGGCGTGTTCACCCAGAGAAAGCCGTGCTCGTGAAAGAAGCGGTGGATGGCCTGGGCGATGCTGTGCCGGACCCGGGTGACCGCGCCGATGACGTTAGTGCGCGGCCGCAGGTGGGCGACCTCGAGCAGGAATTCCAGGGAATGGGGCTTGGGCTGGATCGGATAGGAGTCGGGGTCGTCGACCCATCCCACCACACGGACGGTGCTCGCCTGCATCTCGAAGGGCTGGCCGCGCGCGGGCGAGGGCACGATGGTGCCGACGGCCTCGACCGCGCAACCCGCGGTGAGACGCAGCACGTCCTCTGCATAGTTCGAAAGCGTATTGGGCACTACGACTTGCACCGGATGGAAAGCGGAGCCATCGGTGACGTTGACGAAGGAGATCCCGGCTTTGGAGTCTCGGCGCGTGCGCACCCAGCCCTCGAGGGTGACGGGCGTATCGGCGGGGGCCTTGCCAGCGAGGACGTCGGCACAGCGGAATCGGGTCATGGTGTGTGGGTGCCAGCGGATCGCGCTGCTGCCAGGGGTTCGGGTGGGCTATTCTAGCTGCGCTCGGTGCAGGCCCGCATTGCCGCCACGGGGTGGCTGGGCGGAGTGGGCGAGCCGCGGAACGATGGCGCTCTCCTGCGGTCTCTTGTCTTGCTTCGGGTTTTCACTCGCATCCGACCATCCAGGTCTTCCAGCGTCCGCAGCGTCCGGTTGCGTGCAGCGTTTCCGGATTGCGTTCTTCGTTGCACACCATGCCCGTACTCGCCTTCGACAATCGTTTCGTCCGTGACCTTCCGGGCGATCCGCAGCAGGACACGCGCCGCCGACAGGTGCACGGCGCGTTGTATTCCCGCGTGCTGCCCACGCCCGTGCGCTCGCCGCGCCTGGTGGCGTCCTCGCCCGAAGTTGCCGCGACGCTCGGCATGTCGGCGGAAGATGTCGCGGCGCCTGCCTTCGTCGACGTCCTGGCTGGCAACGCCCTGCTTCCGGGCATGGAGCCGTACTCGGCAGCTTATGGCGGACATCAGTTCGGCCAGTGGGCGGGTCAGCTCGGCGACGGGCGCGCCATCACCCTCGGCGAGGTCGTCAACGCGGCCGGCGAGCGGTGGGAGCTGCAGCTCAAGGGCGCGGGACTCACACCCTACTCGCGCACCGCGGACGGCCGCGCCGTGCTGCGCTCTTCAGTGCGTGAGTTTCTGTGCAGCGAGGCGATGCACCACCTCGGCGTGCCCACCACGCGGGCGCTCTCCCTGGTCTCGACCGGCGAGGAAGTGATCCGGGACATGTTCTACGACGGACGGGCCCGCCCGGAGCCTGGCGCCATCGTGTGCCGCGTTGCACCTTCGTTCATACGTTTCGGCAATTTCGAGCTCCCCGCGGCGCGCGGCGATACCGCACTCCTGCGTCAGCTCGTCGACTTCACCATCGGGCGCGATTTTGCCGGGCTCCTCGACCGTACCGGAACGATCGACGCCGAGGCCAGGACACGCTGGTTCGCGTCGGTATGCGAACGCACTGCGCGCCTGATGGCGGAGTGGCTAAGGGTCGGTTTCGTCCACGGCGTGATGAACACCGACAACATGTCGATTCTGGGACTCACCATCGACTACGGCCCTTACGGCTGGATCGACGACTTCGACCCCGACTGGACCCCCAACACCACGGACGCCCATGGCCGCCGCTATTGCTTCGGCCAGCAACCCGAGATCGCCTACTGGAATCTCGGACAACTCGCGCGCGCGCTCGCGCCGGCGTTCGCGGATCCGGCGCCGTTGCAGGCCGGCCTGGCCCGGTACGTCGAGACGTTTCGTGCGGCGCAACGCCGCACCGTCGCTGCGAAGCTCGGTCTCGCGCTGTGTCGCGACGCGGATCTCGGCCTCGTCCAGGACCTGGAGGTGCTGCTTACCGAAGCCGAGGTCGACATGACTCTCTTCTATCGCGGTCTTGCCGACCTCGATCCCGCGGCACCCGCGCTCGCGCCCGTAGCCGAAGCCTTCTACGATGTGGATAAGGCGAAGGCGCACGAAGCGGCCTTCCTGGCGTGGCTCGACCGTTACGCGGCGCGCGTACGGGCCGACCAGGCGCCGCTGCCGGTGCGCCGCGCGGCGATGCATGCCGCCAATCCGCGCTACGTGCTGCGCAACTATCTCGCCCAGCAGGCCATCGATCGCGCCGAGCAGGGTGATTACGGCGCCATCGCCGAGCTCCTCGACGTCTTGCGCCATCCGTACGACGACCAGCCGGGCCGGGAAGCATTTGCCCAGCGACGACCGGACTGGGCGCGGCACCGCGCTGGTTGCTCGATGCTGTCGTGCAGCTCCTAGCAACTTGCCAGCGCTTGAATCTCGCCGCGCGGGATCACACACCCCTTGGCCAAGGTGTGCGCCACGGTCGATCCGCGGCGCCACACCGCGTTGGCGAGCGTGCGGAGGATGCGCACCCTGTACACTCGTGGGCGCTCGGGATTCGGGGGCGTGAGCGGCTGACGTGGCCTGCCGGAGTTCGCACTCGCTGCGCATCGCAAAGCGCTGACCATCGACCTCGAGTCCGAGTGGATCCTGTCGTACGGCCCGCTTCGACCACAGTCGCACACTCCCCTTGAAAGCCCATCCTCCCGCCGCTAGCCGCGACACCATCGCCGCGTGGCTGCTTGCCGGACTCGCGCTGGTGTTCGTGCTCGCCATGCATCTCGTACCCGCGCTGCTCGCGGCATTGCTGGTCTACGTCCTCGTGCACTGGCTCGCCCCGGCCGCCAGCAGCAGGGTCGACACACAGCGCGCCAAGGTCGCGGCCGTGGCCCTCATTGCGGTCGTGATCGCCAGTCTCGTCGCCGGCGTTGTCGCCGCCGTGGTGCTGTTCTTGAACGGCCATGGTGGCAATCTGCCGGCGCTGCTCGCGAAGATGGCGGAAATCCTCGAGACCGCGCGCAATACCCTCCCAGGCTGGCTTGCGGTGCACGTCCCCAGCGGATCCGATGGCCCCGATGGCGTCAAGGACAGCGTGGTGGGAGCGCTGCGCGACCACCTGCAGGGGGTCCGCGCCATGAGTGCCGAAGTCGGTCGCACGCTCGTGCACATCCTGGTGGGCCTCGTGATCGGTGCGATGGTCGCGCTACACCAGGCGCTTCCCGCGCATGCCCACGGACCGCTGGCGCTGGCGTTGATCGAGCGCGCCGAGCGCTTAGCGGATGCGTTCGGGAAGGTCGTGTTCGCACAACTGCGGATCGCGGCGATCAATGCGGCTTTCACACTCCTCTACCTGTACGCCGTGCTACCGCTCTTTGGCGTAAGCCTGCCGTTCCGCAAAACCCTGGTGGCGGTGACCATGATCAGCGGACTCGTTCCAGTTGTCGGCAATCTCGTCTCGAATGCCGCGGTGGTTGTGGTGAGCCTGGCACACTCCCCGGGGACTGCCCTCGCGTCCCTCGGTTTCCTCGTGCTCGTGCACAAATTCGAATACTTCCTCAATGCCAAGATCGTCGGCACGCGCATCCATGCGCGGCCGTGGGAGATCCTGATCGCGATGCTTGCGCTCGAGGCCGCGTTCGGAATACCCGGGGTGATTGCCGCGCCGATCTACTACGCCTACCTCAAGGGCGAGCTCGTCGACCGCGGGTTGGTCTGAGGCGCGGGCTTGCTGCCGAAGGGCAGGCATCCGCGGAACTGATTCCCGATCCAGGGGGCCAATGCGGGTCGTCTCCTCATCGCGCCGACGGATGCTGTCCATCCAAAAGTACGATTGGCATACGTTTCCGACCCGACCTAGAGTGCGCCATGGAGCAAAAAGTAAGGCGCGCACCGCCTGTCCCCATTCAGCGCCTGGGTGCGGGGGACCGCACCGCGATCACCCAGCACCTTCTGGCGCTCGGGTCGGCGGACCGGCACCTGCGTTTTGGCGCGATGTTGTCCGACCTCGCCATCGCGGGCTATGTCGAGCGCATCGCGTTCGGTCGCGACGCCGTCTTCGGCATCCGCGATGCCAAGCTCGGGCTCTTGGCGATCGCCCACGTCGCGTTCGACCGCACCGGCGCGGAGCTCGGGCTCTCCGTCATGCCTGGCGCCCGCCGGCAGGGCATTGGCGGTGCACTCTTCGACCGCGCACTGGCCCATGCGCGCAGCCGCGGTGCCGAACGGCTGGTCGTTCACTGCCTGTCCGAGAACGCCGTCATGATGCATCTCGCACGTCGAGCGGGCATGCGGGTCAGCGGCGCGGCCGGCGAAAGCGACGGCGCATTGCTGCTGCCGCGACCCGACGCCGAGGTACTGGCTGGAGAGCTCGTGAGCGACCAGCTCGGCTGGTATGACTTCGGCCTCAAATCCCAGGTCGCGTTGTGGGCGACGTTGGCGAGCCTCTGGTCCGGTCCGGTCGTGATCGCCGACGCGCCGCCCCGCGCCGCATAGGCCTGCGCCGGGGCTTTCAACAAGCGTGGGGCGTCGGCCGGACGCCGTCGCGCGATCGCAGCGGCCGACGCCTGTCACGCTGCCTTGTTCCCGCTACCGGTGCCGCCATGTCGAGACTGGCTCCAAGCAGCCATCGGCCGCCGACCAGTGCAGCAATCCCGAGCAGGTAGACGGGGCGCTTTGGTAAAATCGCCCGCAGGCCGCCATGGACGACAACTTTTCGCGCTCGCAGGTCGTACGCAAAGCCGTGGTCCGAGGTGTGGGAGGTGTCGTCGCCGCGCAGCATCGCCGGGCCGCGGAAGCGGGGGCCGCGGTGCTGGCAGCGGGCGGCGACGCGATCGACGCCGCCGTGGCGACGTCATTCGCGATCGGCGTCGTCGAGCCGTGGATGAGCGGGCCGGCGGCTGGCGGCGTGATGACCGTATGGCGCGAGGCGGAGCAGCGCGCCTACGCCATCGACTACGGCATGCGCTCGCCGCGCGCGCTCGATCCCGCGGACTATCCATTGAGCGGCACCGGCAAGGCAGCGGACCTCTTTCCCTGGCCCGCCGTGCAGGACGATCGCAACGTCCAGGGCGCAACCGCGGTGGCGGTGCCCGGTGTGGTCGCCGGCATGGGCCTCGCGCACGCGCGATTTGGCCGGTTGCACTGGCGCGATCTCTTCGGCGACGCGATCGCCCTGGCCGAGCGTGGCCTGCAGGTCGACTGGTACGCCGGCCTGATGATGGCCTCCAACGTGCGTGTCCTGGCGAATGATCCCGACGCCGCCGCGCTGTTCCTCGACGAAGGCCGTTGGCCGATCCTCGGCAACTGGACGGCGCTGACCGACCGCCGCCTCGACCAGCGTGCGCATGCGGCGACCCTGCGGCGGCTCGCGCACGCCGGCGCGGACGATTTCTATCGCGGCGACATCGCCCAAGCCCTGGCAGGCGACGTGCGGGCCAAGGGCGGTTGCCTGTCGGCGGCTGACCTCGCCGAGTACCGCGCGGAGATCGTGGCCGCGCGCGCCGTGCGGTATCGCGATGCGACGGTGTACGTGGCGCCGGGCCTTACCGGCGGCCCGACCCTCGCCCGTTGCCTCGACACTCTTGGCGTGACCCTCGCGCCGCGCCGCGGCGCGCCACCCGCCGCGAGCTACGTCGCCTATGCGAGCGCCCTCGACGCGGCGTTTCGCAGCCGGTTCGAGACGATGGGTGCCGACACGGCGTCGGTCTGCGACGCGCAAGCGCCAACCTGCACCACCCATTTCAGCATCGTCGATCGCGAAGGCAACCTGTGTGCGGTCACCCAGACCCTGCTGTCGATCTTCGGCTCACGCGTGGTGTCGCCGCAGCTCGGCATTCTGCTGAACAACGGGGTCATGTATTTCGACCCGGAGCCCGGCAAGCCCAACTCCCTCGGGCCAGGCAAGCGGGGTCTCGCAAACTATTGCCCGATCGTGGCGAGCTTCGACGATGGCCGGCGGTTCGCACTTGGCGCGTCCGGCGGGCGCAAGATCATTGGCACGGTCCTGCAGATCGGCGCCTTCATGATCGACCATGGCCTGTCCCTGGAGGACGCCTTCCACCAGCCCCGCATCGACCTGAGCGGAGGCGACGTGCTCATCGCCGACCGGGCACTGCCCGCGGACGTCATCGCCGCGCTGGAGGCTACCTTCCCGACGGTGACGGCACCGCGCACCGTATTCCCGTACGCGTTCGCGTGTCCTGCAGGCGTGCTGCGGGAGGACGGCATGAACATGGGCTGCACCGAGGTCATGTCCCCATGGGGTGATGCCGTGAGCGAGGGCACGCGCCCGGATTGAGCAGGGATACCCTCCGGGTGCGAGCGCCCCCGGGCGGGGCTTAGGATCACAGCCCACTATGGTCGCCGCCACCTATGATCACCGCCACGACGGCCTCTCCCGGAGGACTTCCATGACGACATCCCTCGTGATCACCGCCATTGGTGGCGATCGTCCCGGCATCGTCAACGCGGTTTCCGACGTCGCCCAGCGCTTCGGGGCCAGCTGGGCCGGGAGTCGGATGGCGAGCCTCGCCGGGCAGTTCGCCGGCATGGTCCATTTCGAGGTCGCAGACGACCAGGCGCAAGCGCTCGCCGACGCGCTACAGGCACTCGAAGCCACCGGCCTGCGGATCGTCATTGCCGTCAGCGCCGCGCCGCGCGCCTCCAGCAGGCGACGCAGCGTGCGCCTCGAGGCCGTCGGCCACGATCGGCCAGGGATCGTGCGCGATCTGTCCGGAAGCCTCGCGCAGCTCGACGTGAGTATCGACGAACTCCACACCCACGTAGCGAGCGCTGCCATGTCGGGCGAGCGCCTGTTCAAGGTGAAGGCGCTGCTAGCCGTACCCATGGGCGTCACGAGCGACGCGCTGCAGAATGCCCTCGAGGCCCTGGCCAACGAAATGATGGTCGACATCGAACTCGGCGCGCGCGACCTCGACGACGGCGACTGACGTGTACCTGCCGTACCCATGACTGGCTGCTGGCGCCAGCCTTGGTAACGCGCCTCATGGCGACTGGCGTGGACTCAGCTTCTGCGGACGCGAGCGGGCGAGCGATCACGCCTCGGTTTGCGAGTTGCTCGCCGACCGTTGAGTCTCGGCGGGCGCATCCCGAACCCCGCCAACCCAAATCGGTGCGCAAACGCCCGATGCACGGCTGGGGTGATCGGGCGTGGTGCGTCGCCCGGCGCGGATCGCCCGGCGCGAAACGCGCCTCGACGGTGACTTGTTTAATGCGAGCAGCGACTTAGGCCGCATCTGCGAGCGTGGCATGGATCCTGCGAAGCATGATGGCGCGCGGTGATGAACGCACCCAACCGTCGTGAATGCCTCCACTCCAACCTACCCCGGGGACCCCATGCAACGCAGACATTTCCTGAAGCAGATCGCCGTCGCCACGGCGATCGCCGTCGCGCAGATCGGCGGCGCAACCAGTGCGCAAGCGGCCGATACCATCAAGGTCGGCGTGCTCCATTCGCTTTCGGGCACGATGGCCATCAGCGAGACCGTGTTGAAAGACGTCGCGCTCATGACCATCGACGAGATCAACGCAAAAGGCGGGGTCATGGGCAAGAAGCTTGAGCCCGTGATCGTCGACCCCGCGTCGAACTGGCCGCTGTTCGCCGAAAAGGCGCGGCAGCTCATCAGCCAGGACAAGGTAGCCGTGGTGTTCGGCTGCTGGACAAGCGTGTCGCGCAAATCCGTGCTGCCGGTGTTCGAGGAGCTCAACAGCCTGCTCTTCTACCCGGTGCAGTACGAGGGTGAGGAGCTCTCGAAGAATGTCTTTTACACCGGCGCCGCGCCGAACCAACAGGCGATTCCGGCCGTCGAGTACCTGATGAGCAAGGAAGGCGGCGGTGCAAAGCGCTGGGTCCTGCTCGGCACGGACTATGTCTACCCGCGCACGACCAACAAGATCCTGCGCGCATTGCTGAAGTCCAAGGGCGTGGACGACAAGGACATCATGGAGACGTACACGCCCTTCGGTCATAGTGATTACCAGACCATCGTGGCGGACGTGAAAAAGTTTTCCGCGGGCGGCACGACCGCGGTCGTCTCCACCATCAACGGCGATTCCAACGTCCCGTTCTACAAGGAGCTCGGCAATGCAGGACTCAAGGCGACCGATGTCCCGGTCGTGGCCTTCTCAGTAGGCGAGGAGGAGCTCCGCGGCGTCGATACCAAGCCGCTCGTCGGTCACCTCGCGGCGTGGAACTATTTCATGTCGCTCAAGAATCCCGCCAACGATGCCTTCAAGAAGGAATGGGCGGCGTACGCCAAGGCCAAGAAGCTGCCTGGCGCGGACAAGCCACTGACCAACGATCCGATGGAAGCAACCTACATCGGCATTCACATGTGGAAGCAGGCCGTGGAAAAGGCGAAGTCGACCGATCCGGACAAGGTGATCGCCGCCATGGCTGGGCAGACGTTCAAGGCACCTTCCGGCTTCGTTGCGAAAATGGACGAGAAGAATCACCACCTGCATAAGCCGGTGCTCATCGGCGAGGTTCAGGCCAACGGCCAATTCAACGTGGTGTGGAAGACACCTGGCCCGGTTCGCGCGCAGCCCTGGAGCCCGTTCATCGAAGGCAACGACAAGAAAAAGGACGTGCCGGACAAGAAGTAAGTCGTCGGGCGAAGGCAGGCAGCAGCCTGTCTTCGCCTGCGCTCGTCCGCGCCGATCGAAGGCGGTCCCACCGGATTGCAGAACGGCTGCCCTGGTCATTCTCGGCAATGCATCGGGTGACCCATCCAGGTGACCATCCGGGTCGCGACAGCGCTGCGCGGTCCGAAGAGAAGACCTCATGGCACGTCCCCTATTCATCTGGCGAAACCTCGTTCTCAGCGGCATGCTCGCGTGGACGGGGCTCGCCCTTGCGGCGCTCGATCCCAAGGTGGTCGCCGCCATTGCAACCGGCGAGCACGAAGCCCGTGTGCAGGCGATCGGCGTCCTCGGGGCTTCCGGATCGCCCGAAGCGCTCAGGTTCCTGGAAGCCCTCGAGGCTGGCGAGGTGCAGACCGTCGGGGGCGGTGCGCGCGTGCTGCGGGTGAAGGACGACCAGGCAGTCGACGTGGCCACCGGCGAGGCGGTCCAGCCGCTTCCCGAAGCGCGCGAGGACGTGATGCTCAACAACCGGGCGCGTCGCGAGGTCGAGACCGCGCTGGCGGCCCTGCGCCTGGTTGCGCCCGACGAAAGTGTGCGCCGCGACGCGGCGCGCACGCTACAGGGGTCCGCCGATGCCGAGCTCCTGCCCGCGCTGAAGAAGGCGCTTGCCACGGAAACGGTCGCGGACATTCGCTCCCTGCTGCAGCTCGCCGCCGCGCGCGTCGACCTGCAGAGTTCCGACCGTGCGGTGCGGCTCACCGCCGTGCGTGCACTAGGTGAGAGCAACGATCCAAACACCCGGGCGCTGCTCGCGCCCATGCTCGAGAAGAAGGCCGGCGCTTTCGTCGAGCCCGATGCCGCGTTGCGCACCGAGGCGGAGATCTCCTTGCGTGCGATCGAGCGTCGCCTCGCCACCGGCGACATCCTCGGGCGGATCTTCACCGGCGTGAGCCTCGGCAGCGTGCTGCTGCTGGCGGCGCTGGGCCTTGCCATCACCTACGGCCTCATGGGTGTGATCAACATGGCGCACGGCGAGCTGATCATGATTGGCGCCTACGCGACATACGTCATCCAGAATCTATTCCGGGCCCACCTGCCCGCGGCCTTCGATCTCTACCTGGTCGCCGCCATGCCCGTGGCGTTCGCGGCGTCCGCACTCGTCGGCATGGTGCTCGAGCGCAGCGTCATCCGCTTTCTCTACGGGCGACCGCTCGAGACGTTGCTCGCGACCTGGGGGATCAGCCTCATGCTGATCCAAACTGTGCGCATGGTCTTCGGTGCCCAGAACGTGCAGGTTGAAAACCCCTCGTGGATGTCCGGCGGCGTCGAGCTCATGACCAACCTGACGCTGCCGTGGAACCGGATCGTGATCGTGGCGTTCGCGGCGGCCGTGGTCGTGCTGGTGTCGCTGCTGCTCACCCGGACGCGGCTTGGCCTCTTCGTGCGCGGCGTGACCCAAAATCGCGGCATGGCGAGCGCACTTGGCGTGCCGACCCGACGGGTCGACACCTATGCGTTCGGGTTGGGCTCGGGCATCGCCGGCCTGGCCGGCTGTGCGCTGTCGCAACTCGGCAATGTCGGACCGGAGCTCGGACAGAGCACCATCGTCGACTCGTTCATGGTTGTGGTGCTGGGCGGTGTCGGCCAGCTTGCCGGCACCGTCGTCGCGTCGATGGGGCTCGGCATCATGAACAAGTTCATCGAGGCGTGGTCGGGTGCGGTGCTCGCGAAGATCGCGGTGCTCGTGTTCATCATCATCTTCATCCAGAAGCGGCCTCAGGGGCTATTCGCGGTCAAGGGGCGGATGGTGGAGGCGTGATGGGTGCCGCCGAACCGATCGTGGTCATGGCGCCCGTGCAACACGACGAAACCGCGGAACCGCCGACCGCCAGGTCGCAGCCGACCCTGATCGTGGCGGCGCGGCCGCTACTGCCTACGTGGGGCTGGAGCGCGTTCCTGGCGGCCGCACTCGTGGTCACGGTGCTGGTGCCCATCTCCAACCTGCTCCTGCCGGACGCGCATCCGCTGCACCTCTCGGACACGACGGTCGTGCTGGCAGGCAAGATCATGTGCTATGCCATGGTGGCGCTGGCGATGGACTTGGTCTGGGGCTACACGGGCATCCTGTCGCTCGGGCATGGCCTCTTTTTCGCCCTCGGCGGCTACGCGATGGGCATGTATCTGATGCGCGCGATCGGCACCGATGGCGTGTATCACAGCACACTGCCGGACTTCATGGTCTTCCTCGATTGGAAGACGTATCCGTGGTACTGGACCTTCACCGAGCACTTCGGCTATGCCCTAGCCCTGGTGATTCTCGCCCCTGGCCTGCTCGCCTTCGTGTTCGGCTACTTCGCCTTCCGCTCGCGCATCAAGGGCGTGTACTTCTCGATCATCACCCAGGCGCTAACTTACGCGTTCATGCTGCTGTTCTTCCGCAACGACACCGGCTTCGGCGGCAACAACGGGTTCACCGATTTCAAGCGCATCCTCGGCTTCCCCATCGCCACCGCGGAGATGCGTGCGACGCTGTTCGCCCTTTCCGGGGCGGTGCTGCTCAGTATGTTCCTGCTCGCCCGTGCCATCGTGGTCTCGAAGCTGGGTCGAATCCTCACGGCCATCCGCGACGCGGAAAGCCGGGTGATGTTCTGCGGCTACAACCCACTGCATTACAAGCTCTTCATCTGGACCCTCTCGGCGGTGATGTGCGGCATTGCCGGCGCGCTCTACGTGCCGCAGGTCGGCATCATCAATCCGGGCGAAATGTCACCCGCCAACTCGATCGAGATTGCCATTTGGACGGCGGTCGGCGGACGCGGCACGCTGATCGGCCCCATCGTCGGCGCGTTCGCGGTGAACGGGGCGAAGAGCTGGTTTACGCAGGCCTTCCCCGAGATCTGGCTATTCTTTCTGGGCCTGCTGTTCATCCTGGTGACGCTGTTCCTGCCGCGCGGCGTCGTGGGTCTGTTGCGGCGGCGCGGGAAGTTCGGCCGATGAGCGCCGCCGGGCCGTCCCCTACCACCGACGCCGGCGTCGCGGGGAGCGCGCAGATCGGTATGCATGTGGCGCCCATCGGCGTCGACACCACCCACGGACCGATCCTGTACCTCGATGGCATCACCGTGAGCTTCGACGGTTTCAAGGCCTTGAACGATCTCTCGCTCACCATCGAGGATGGTGAGTTGCGCTGCATCATCGGTCCCAACGGGGCGGGCAAGACCACGATGATGGACGTCATCACAGGCAAGACCCGGCCCGATGCCGGCACCGCCTTCTTCGGCCAGTCAATCGATCTCGCCACGCTGAGTGAGCCGCAGATCGCCCATGCGGGGATCGGCCGGAAGTTCCAGAAGCCGACGGTATTCGAACACCATACGGTACTCGAGAATCTCGAGCTCGCGATGAAGGCCGACAAGCGGGTGCGGGCTTCCGCGCGCGCGCGGTTGTGCAGCACGGATCTCGACCGCATCGCCGAGGTCTTCGAACTCATCCAGCTACGCGGCGCAGCGCAGCGCCTTGCGGGGCTGCTCTCGCACGGGCAGAAGCAATGGCTGGAGATCGGCATGCTCCTGATGCAGGAGCCGCGCCTCCTGCTGCTCGACGAACCCGTCGCCGGCATGACCGACGACGAGACCATGCGCACCGCGGAGCTCTGCCTGGCGCTTGCCGGTCGGCACTCGGTGGTGGTGGTCGAGCACGACATGGAATTCGTCAACCGCATCGCCAACACCGTGACGGTGCTGCACGAGGGCTCGGTGCTGGCCGAGGGCTCCATGGCGACCGTGCAGGCCGATCCACGGGTAATCGAAGTCTATCTGGGCCGATGACGATGGGCGCGACCGGAACCCCGATGCTCGAGGTGCACACCCTCGACCAGTACTACGGCGGCAGCCACACCCTGCGCGGCGTGAGCTTCGTGGCGCGACCGGGCGAGGTCACCGCGGTGCTCGGCCGTAACGGCGTGGGCAAGACGACGCTCCTGAAGTGCATTGCCGGTCTCGTACCGGTGAAGGGTGGCACCATCCGCCTCGGCGGTGAGGACGTCACCCGCCTGGCACCCTATCAGCGTGCGCGACGCGGCCTGGGGTACGTGCCCCAGGGGCGCGAGATCTTTCCCCGGCTGACAGTGGAGGAGAACTTGCGACTCGGGCTTGCGACTCAGCCATCGTCGGCACGAATTCCCGAGCGCCTGTTCGAAATGTTCCCGGTGCTGCACACCATGCTGCACCGGCGCGGCGGCGACTTGTCGGGCGGCCAGCAACAGCAACTCGCCATTGCCCGCGCGCTCGCCAGCGAGCCGCGGCTGCTCGTGCTCGACGAGCCTACGGAAGGCATCCAGCCGTCGATTATCAAGGACATCGAGCACGCGATCCGGCGCCTCGCCGAGGAGGGGCGCATGGCGATCCTCCTGGTCGAGCAGTACTACGATTTCGCCCGGACACTCGCCGACCGGTACGTCGTGCTTTCGCGCGGCGAGGTGCTGAAGGCAGGTGACGGCGTGGACATGGACCGCGACGGCGTGCGTGCCTGCCTCACCGTCTGACGCGACCCGCGACGGCAAGCGGACGCCCGCCGCTCCACGCGCGACGTCCGCTCAGTACGTCTCGACGTGGTAACGGCCCTGCGTGCGCAGCGTCGGCAGCAGCGCGTCCCAGTCGAGGGCATGCGCGCGGCAGGCATCGCGCAGCGCCTCGTCTACGCCATGCTCCATGTCCTTCAGGCCGCAGATGTAGACGTAGCAATTCGGGTCCGACAGCAGGCGCACCACGTCGGCAGCGTGGACGCGGATGAGGTCCTGCACGTAGCGCTTCGGTGCGCCCGGGGTACGGGAGAACGCCAGATTGATGTCGATGAAGTCCTTGGGCAGCTTCATCAGTGGTCCAAAGTACGGCAACTCGCCTTCCGACCGCGCGCCGAAGAACAGCATGAGCCCGCCGCCCTCCTGCTGACCGATCAGCCGGCGGCGACGTTCGGTCATGGCGCGCATCGGTGCCGAGCCGGTGCCGGTGCAGACCATGAAAAGGCTCGCGCCCGGATGGTTGGGCATCAGGAAGGTGGTCCCGTACGGGCCCACGACGTGCACCTTGTCGCCCTTGGCGAGGTCGCACAGGTAGTTCGACGCCGTACCTTGCACCGGCACGCCGGCATGGTCCTCGGTGACCCGCTTCACGGTCAACGAAAGGTTGTTGTACCGCGGCCGCTCCCCGTCGCGCGGGCTCGCGACCGAGTAGAGGCGCACATGATGGGGACGGCCGTGCGCATCCTGGCCCGGCGGCACGATGCCGATGGTCTGGCCTTCCAGCACCGGCAGGCTGGTCGCGCCGAAGTCCAGCACGATATGGCGGATATCGCTGGTCGCATCGTCCGCGGTGAGCCGGAAATTGCCCGATACAGTGGCCACCGCCGGGGCGGTCGGTGTGTAGAGATTGGTGCAGGGCTGCGCCGCGGACCACGGTGCGGGGGCCGGGCCCCCTTGCCCGGCGGTGGCCTCCGCGGTGATCGTCGCGACCTCCGCCGGCAGCTCCGTCGCCGACGACGGTGCCGCCACGGCGGCTTCCGCCGGGAGAATGTCCCAGCCGAGCTGCTCCACCAGGCTATGGACCTTTGCCTTCGGCACGTTGCGCCAGCTGTCGATCGCGCCCGTCGGGCAGGGCGAGATACAGGCGTTGCAGCCGTCACACACGGCAGGATCGACCACGTAGTTACGACTGTCGTGGCTGATCGCATCGATCGGGCAGGTCTCCTCGCAGGTGTTGCAGCGAATGCAGATCTCCGGATCGATGAGGTGCTGGCGGACGACCTCAGCGGTGGATTGGGTCATGGTGCAGGCCGGCTCAGTTGAAGCGCACGTAGGCGAAGTCCGCCGGCTGGTTGTCGATGCCGCGTGCCGGCGGTGCGATCCAGTTCGCGAACGTGCCGGGTTGGACTACCCGGCCCATCAACGAGGCGACGAACGCGCGGTCCCCTTGGGTGGGTAGCCAGTGGTCAACCCGGCCCTGCCATTCGGCATCGCTCACCAACCGTCCGGCCGGATCGACGTTTACGGCCGCGAGCGGCCCGATGCGGCGATGAAACGCCTTATGGGGCACCTCGAGCGCAAACGAGACCCCTGCCTTGGTGAGGATCCGGTTCCACCGCTCGACCCCGGCCTTGGCGTCGCGGATGAAGTCGTCGCGCAGCTTCTCGTTGAGGGCATTCAGGGCCGGGGCGTCGACGCTGACCAGTTGCGCGTCACGGACGTTGAGCACCGTGTAGGTCGCGCCGGCGAGCAGATGGTCGTCGTCGAGCTTGGTTTCCTCGAAACGGCCCTTGAGTCCGGTCGAGTAGAACGTCGCCGCATTGGAGGAAACGTCGGCGCCGAAGAGATCCATGGTCAAGCTGAAATGGAAGTTGAGGTAGCGCTGGATGGTGGGTAAATCGATCACCCCCAGCGCGCGGAGCGCTGCCGGATCCTCGGTGCGGTGCTGCGCCATCGTCTCCACGGTGCGTTGCAGGATGCGTCCCACGCCGCTTTCGCCGACGAACATGTGGTGCGCTTCCTCGGTCAGCATGAAGCGGCAGGTGCGGGCCAAGGGATCGAAGCCCGATTCGGCAAGCGAGGCGAGCTGGAACTTGCCGTCGCGATCGGTGAAATACGTAAACATGAAGAACGCCAGCCAGTCGGGCGTCGGCTCGTTGAACGCGCCGAGAATGCGCGGATTGTCGGCGTCACCGGAGCGCCGCGCGAGCAGTTGCTCGGCTTCCTCGCGCCCGTCGCGTCCGAAGTAGGCGTGCAGCAGGTACACCATGGCCCAGAGATGGCGGCCTTCCTCGACGTTCACCTGGAAGAGGTTGCGCAGGTCGTAGAGCGACGGACAGGTGAGGCCGAGATGCCGCTGCTGCTCGACGGACGCGGGCTCGGTGTCGCCCTGGGTGACGATGAGCCGCCGCAGGTTGGCCCGGTACTCGCCCGGCACCTCCTGCCACGCGGGCTCGCCCTTGTGCGCGCCGAAGTTCACCGTCCGCCCGGACTCGGCTGGATTAAGGAAGATGCCCCAGCGGTAATCCTGCATGCGGCAATAGTCGAAATGGGCCCAGCCCTTGGGATCGACCGAGATTGCGGTGCGCAGGTACACGTCGACGTCGCGCGTCCCTTGCGGGCCCATGTCGGCCCACCAGCCCTGAAACTCCGGCTGCCAGTGCTCGAGTGCGCGCTGCAGCGCCTTGTTGCCAGCGAGATTGACGTTGTTGGGAATGCGTTCGGCGTAGTCGATGGTCATGGGGAAGGGTTCCGTTGCCGTTGCGTGAATTGGCGAATGCGGCGCGCCAGGCGCTACACGCGCTCCCAGCCGAATCGCGCCTTGCTGCCGGTGCCGAAGAGCTTGAGCGCCCCGGACGACCCGACGGCGTTGGGCCGGATGAAGATCCAGTTCTGCCACGCGGAGAGCCGGCCGAAGACTCGGCTTTCCATCGTTTCTAGTGGACCGAAGCGCAGGTTGGCCTCTAGCCCTGTGAGGGCATCCGGCGACAGGCTCGCGCGCTCCTCTAAGGCGATGCGGATCTCGTCCTGCCAGTCGAGCGCGTCGGGGGTGACGGTCACGAGTCCAAGCTCCAATGCCGTCGGGGCATCGAGCGGCGTGCCGATCGCCTGGCGTGCCCGTTGCAGCGGCCCGTCTTCGCCGTAGAAGCGGGCGACGATGCGGGCCTGGCCGGTCACCATCGCATACGGCCCGAAGTTCATGGGAGACAGCATGATCCGCGGCGCTGCGGTGGGCTCGTCCGGCTCATCGAGCATGTAGCTGCGGTCGGCCGCGAGCAAGAGTTCGAGAAGGGTACCGGCGAAGCACGTCTCCCGTCCCACGAGGGCGTAGATCGATCGGGCCGTTACGTCGAGTCGGGCGAAGGTGCGCCGGAGCATGCCGACGGTCTCGCGGACGAACCAGTGCTCCGCATGGGTCGCCAGGCTGGCGTCGACCTCGAGGACGCGGGCGGGGTCGCCCGTCGCCTGCAGCACCCAGGTGCCGAGCTCGAGCTCGTTGGTGCGCAACAGCAGGATGGCGTCGTCGAGCTGCCGCGCCATCGCCAGGGGCCACCAGGAGGCGCCCGCCGCCAGGATCGCGTCGACGCTGTCCGGTTGCGGGCCCTCCGGGGCGGCCACGGTGAGGGTGACGCGGCGCGCGCTGCGGTCGAGCTCGACGGTGACATGCCGGTAACGATAGCCGTCACGATCAATCGTTCGATCGAGCGGCGCGAGCGCAACGCCCGGCACGTCCTGTGGACGATCGCTCAGCCCGGCGAGCGCCAGTGCTCGCTCGCGTACGGACGTCATGAACTGCTGCGGCTTGGTGTGGCCATCGATGAGGCGCCACTCCTTCGCCCGCTGCGCCCGCACGCCTTCGGCGAGGGTGCAGAAAAGATCGGCATGGTCGCGGCGCACGCGACGCTTGTCGGTGAGCCTGGTGAGACCGCCGGTGCCTGGCAGCACCCCCAGCAAGGGGACTTCTGGCAGGCTCACCGCCGAGGAGCGGTCGTCGACCAGGTGGATCTCGTCGCAGGCGAGCGCGAGCTCATAGCCCCCGCCTGCGGTGGTGCCATTACAGGCGGCGACGAACTTGATGCCCGAGTGGCGACTCGCATCCTCGATGCCGTTGCGGGTCTCGTTGGTAAATTTGCAGAAGTTGACCTTCCAAGCATGCGACGAAATACCGAGCATGAAGATGTTCGCCCCGGAGCAGAAGATGCGCTCCCGGGCGCTCGTCACGATCACACTGCGCACCTCCGGGTGCTCGAAACGGATGCGCTGGAGGGCATCGTGCAGCTCGATGTCGACGCCCAGGTCGTAGGAATTGAGCTTGAGCTTGTAGCCAGGGTTGATCCCGCCATCCTCGTCGACGTCGAGCGTCAGGGTCGCGACCGGTCCATCGAAGCCGAGTGTCCAGTGCACGTAGCGGTCCGGCGACGTGTCGTAGGTATAGGTGCGCGCCTCCGGGCGGGAATCGGCTTCTTGCGGCGTCGCGATGAGGGTTTCGGTCATTGCGTGCTCCTTGCGTTTTCCGCGCAACCCGGCCGGCGCCGATGGCGGCGCCGGGAACCGTGTGCCCGGCGCGGCGTCAATGCCGTCCGTGCCGCTCCGGCGCCGTGATCCACGAGAGCGTGGCGAGACTGGTCTCGATTGGGTCGCCGGCGGTGTCGAGGGTCGCATCGGCTTTTGCATACAATGGCTCGCGCGCCTCGAGGATACGGCGCAGGTCGTGCATGGCCTCGGCGCTGCCTTGCATCGGCCGCAAGTCGCCTTGCGCCAGCACCCTGCTCATGTGCTGCTCGGGCGTGGCTTTGATCCATACGGTGAAGCAATGCTGCAGCATTAGGTTGTACGTTTCGGTCTCCGACACGATCCCACCTCCGACCGCCAGCACCATTGGCTCGGGCGCCTGCAACAGCCTGTCGAGGCAGCGCCGCTCGATGCGCCGATAGCCGCCCTGACCGTAGAGCATGAAAATCTCCGCAAGGCTGATCCCTGCGTCGCGTTCGATCTCGGCATCGAGCTCGACAAAGCGAGTTCCACGCGACGCGGCCAGCGCCTTGCCGAGCGTGGTCTTGCCGGCCCCCCGCAGCCCGACCAGCGCAACGCGCGTACGGCGCGCCGATTCGGCCGGCCCGAACTCGCGCATCAGCTTGAACGCCACGTCCTCGAGTCGATGCGCCGGCAACTCCCCCAAGAGTCGCCGAATCAGCCGATGCTCGGCACTAGCCTCGCGCTCGCCCAGGAGCTCGGTCACGCCGAGGTGCAGCGCCCGCGCGACGTTGCGCAACAACAGCACCGACGCGTTGGCGTCACCCATCTCGAGTTGGGCGAGATAACGCTCCGAGACACCCGCCTCCTGCGAGAGCCCCTTGCGCGAGATACCGCGCCGATCGCGGGCTTCGCGCACCCTCCGACCGAGCGCCCCGAGAAATTCGGTATCGGCCTCCGCCGCAGGGACACGGACGGTGGGAACTTCGGGCGGGGTCTGGCTCATCTGTTCGCCGGCTCATGCGTTATACCCTGATGACAGGCAATATAATGCAGCATTGATACGGCGTCAAGGCGCCAAGAGCTACGCCGGGGTCGGCGCGCGTTTCGTTCCGGGATTGCCGTTTACCGGGATTCGGCGCAGGCTCAGATGGAAACCGTCGAATCGATCGACGATGGGCACAGCACTGGTGTTATTGTGCTTGACGGTGCACGCGAGATGTACTTAAAGTGCAGGCCACCTGCACACATGTTGAACGGGCAGCGCCGGCGTCGATGCGACCGAGGCGACCTTTCCGGCGTGTGATTCGGTACCGCTGACCGCGGGGCCGCATACATGCCGCGAAGGTGACCATCCCGTCGGTCGCGGCACGAGCCGCCCCTGCCCATGGAGCCCCCGGATGCCGCAACTCTCGCAGGCTGATCATCGCGTCAGTCCGCCGCGGATCGAGATTCCGCGTGACTACAACGCTGCCCACGACCTCCTGCAGCGCAATTTACACGCGGGAAGAGGTGGGAAGGTGGCGTTCGTCGACGACGCCGGCAGCATCACTTACGAGGCACTGGACCGGCGCGTCAACCGCTGCGCCAACGCGCTCATGGCGCTGGATATCCGGCCAGAGGAGCGCGTGCTGGTGTGCATGCTGGACGGAATCGACTGGCCGACGGTATTCCTGGGCGCGATCAAGGCAGGGGTTGTGCCGGTTGCAGTCAACACGCTTCTCACCACCAGCGATTACGCCTACATGCTGCGCGACAGCCGGGCGAGGGCGCTGTTCGTGTCGGCGCCGCTGCTGCCGGTGATCGCGCCGTTGCTGTCGACCTTGCCGCATCTCACGCACGTCGTCGTGGCCGGAGGCGATGCGCCGCCGCACCCGTCGCTTGGGACGCTGCTCGATGCCGCCGAGGAGACCTTCAAGGCCGCCGATACCCAGGCCGACCAGCCGTGCTTCTGGCTCTATTCGTCGGGATCGACGGGTGCGCCGAAGGGGACCGTGCATGCCCACGCCAGCCTGATCGAAACCGCGGAGCTCTACGCCCGGCCGGTGCTGGGCATTGACGCGCCGGATCTGGTGTTCTCGGCGGCCAAGCTCTTTTTCGCCTACGGTCTCGGCAACGCCCTGACCTTCCCGATGAGCGTGGGTGCGACGGCGGTGCTGATGGCGGAACGGCCAACCCCGACCGCGGTGTTCGCCCGCCTGGTCCGGCACCGGCCGACCATCTTCTACGGCGTGCCGACGCTGTTCGCGGCGCTGCTCGCAAGCCCGGAGCTGCCCGCCCGTGCCGCCGTGTCCCTGCGCGTGTGCACCTCCGCTGGCGAGGCTTTGCCCGCGGCGCTGGGCCAGCGCTGGTCCGAGCATTTCGGCGTGGACATCCTGGACGGCATCGGCTCGACCGAGATGCTGCATATCTTTATCTCCAATCGTCCCGGCGATGTCCGCTATGGCACCACGGGCAAGCCCGTGCCGGGATACGCCGTGCGGCTGGTGGACGACGACGGCGCTCCGGTGCCGGCGGGCGAGGTCGGCGAACTGCAGGTGAGCGGCCCCACCGCCGCGCTGGGCTACTGGAACAATCGCGCCAAGAGCCAGGCCACCTTCAATGGGGCGTGGACCCGCTGCGGCGACAAGTATTCGGTCGATGCGGATGGCTACCATGTCTACGCCGGTCGCAGCGACGACATGCTGAAGGTGAGCGGCATGTACGTCTCCCCGGTGGAGGTCGAGGCGGCGCTCGTCACCCATCCGGCGGTGCTCGAGGCCGCGGTGATCGGCAGGCCTGACGACGACCGGCTGGTAAAGCCCAGCGCGTTCGTCGTGTTGAAAGCGGGTGGCACGCCGACCGACGCTCTCGCGCGGGAATTGCAGCAGCACGTCAAGACCCGGCTGGCGCCGTTCAAGTATCCGCGCTGGATCGAGTTCATCGACGAACTGCCCAAGACCGCGACCGGCAAGATCCAGCGATTCAAGCTCCGGGCCCGCAACGGCACTTGAATCCCCGGCGAAGCGTGCGAAAATGCGCCGCCGAACCCGACAACAGGGATCAACACGAGGAGCAACCATGAATCGACTTCCCGACACCCCGCGCCGCGCTTTCATCGGTGCGCTGTGCGCCGCACTGTGCGCCACCGTTTTCGCCGCGTCACCCGCGCTTGCGCAGAACAAGGTCAAGGTGGGCCTTATGCTGCCTCACACGGGCACGTTTGCAGCGCTCGGTACCGCCATCACCAACGGGTTCAAGCTCGCCATCGAGCAAAATGGCGGCAAGCTCGGCAGCCGCGACATCGAGTACTTCTCGGTCGACGACGAGTCCGACCCCGCCAAGGCCCCGGAAAACGCCAACAAGCTCATCAAGCGTGACCAGGTCGATGTCGTGGTCGGCACCGTGCACTCCGGCGTCGCCCTGGCGATGGCCAAGGTCGCCCGCGACACCAACACCCTCCTGGTCATCCCCAATGCCGGCGCCGACGACATCACCGGCCCGCTGTGCGCGGCGAACGTGTTCCGCACGTCGTTCTCCAATTCCCAGCTCGGCATCGCCATGGGCAAGGTGATGGCGGACCAAGGCAAGAAGACCGCCGTGACCCTGACCTGGAAGTACGCGGCAGGCGAGGAATCGACGGGTGGGTTCAAGGAGGCGTTCGAGGCCGGCGGCGGCAAGGTCGTCAAGGAAATGTTCCTGCCTTTCCCGCAGGTCGAGTTCCAGTCCTACCTGACCGAGATCGCGTCTCTCAAGCCGGACGTCGTCTATGTGTTCTTCGCCGGTGGTGGCGCGGTCAAATTCGTCAAGGATTACGCCGCAGCGGGACTCAACAAGTCGATCCAGCTGGTGGGTCCGGGCTTTCTCACCGACGGTACGCTCGAGGCGCAGGGTGAAGCGGCGCAGGGTCTGCTGACCACGATGCATTACGGCGACGGCCTGAAGAATGCCAAGAACGACGCCTTCCGTGCCGCGTACGCCAAGGCCTACAAGATGGACCCGGACGTGTACGCCATGCAGGGCTACGACGCCGGCCAGCTCCTGAGTGCCGGCGCCAACGCCGTGAAGGGTGATTTTTCCAAGCGCGCCGAGCTTGTCAAGGCGATGGAGTCCGCCAAGATCGACAGTCCGCGCGGTGCGTTCGCGCTGACCCGCTCGCACAACCCGATCCACGACATTTACCTGCGCAAGGTAGAAGGCAAGGAGAACAAGGTGATCGGCGTCGCGGTCAAGAACCTCACCGACCCGCCGCGCGGCTGCAAGATGTAAGGCTGCTCCCGCGCGAAGCCCCTGGGGGCCGGATGCGACCCGGCGTGCGCCGTCGTGTCCGGCCCCATTCCATTGCGTCATGGATTTCTACTCGTTCCTGATCCAGCTGCTGAACGCGGTCCAGTACGGACTGCTGCTGTTCCTCGTCGCCAGTGGCCTGACCCTGATCTTCGGGATCATGGGCATCATCAATCTCGCCCACGGCAGCTTCTACATGATCGGCGCCTACATGGCGTTCACCCTGAGCGCGCTCACCGGCAGCCTGGTGTTGGCCATCGTGCTGGGCGTCGTGTTGAGCGTCGCTCTCGGCATCGTGCTGGAGTGGGGCCTGTTCAGCCATCTCTACAAACGCGACCACCTGGAGCAGGTGCTGCTGACGTACGGCCTTATCCTGGTGTTCGAGGAACTGCGCAGTATCATCGTCGGCAACGACGTGCACGGCGTTCCGGTGCCGGCGCTGCTCAACTGGTCGGTGCCGCTCACCGATACCTTGAGCTACCCGGTTTACCGGCTGGTGATGTCGCTCGTGTGTCTGCTGCTCGCGGGCCTGCTCTATCTCTTCATCAGCCGAACCCGCCTCGGCATGATGATCCGCGCCGGTGCGTCGAACCGGGAAATGGTGCAATCGCTCGGGCTCAACATCAACCTCGTATACCGGCTGGTGTTCGCGCTCGGCGTTGCCCTTGCCGCCTTTGCCGGCATGATCGCAGCACCCGTTTCCTCGGTGTATCCGGGCATGGGGACGCATGTGCTGATCATCTGCTTCGTGGTGGTCGTGATCGGTGGCATCGGCTCGATCTGGGGTGCGCTCGTCGCGGCGCTGCTGATCGGTCTTGCCGACACCTTCGGCAAGGTGCTGATCCCGCAGGCGGCCGGGGTCACGGTGTACGTGCTGATGGCCGCGGTGCTGCTGTGGCGCCCGGAAGGCCTGTTCCGCCGATGATGACCCCGGCTCACTGCGCGTGAACGCCGGCCCGCCAGCGCCCCGAGCAGGCCCAGGAACCGCGGCCCGTACTGTTGCGGGACTGGCGATCCTCGCCCTGCTGGTCTTCCCGCTGTCGGGCGCGACCTTCTATACCGAGCTCGTCACCAAAGTGATGATCCTGGCCATCTTCGCGATGAGTCTCGATCTGCTCGTGGGCTACACCGGCATGGTGTCGTTCGGCCATGCCGCCTACTACGGGGTGGGGGCCTATACCCTGGGATTGCTCGCGCCCAAGTATGCCGCCGCGAGCCTTTGGACGACGCTTCCGCTCGGCGTGATGTTCGCCGCGCTGTCGGCGTTCGTGGTTGCGCTCTTCGTGGTGCGCGTGCGCGGCATCTATTTCATCATGGTCACGCTTGCGTTCGCCCAAATGTTCTACTTCGTGTTCCACGATACCGATTTCGGGCGTGGCTCCGACGGCATCAGCCTGAATTTCAAGCCGACGGCGGCGATCGGTTCATGGACGCCGGTCGATCTCTCCAACTACCTGCACGGCTACTACCTCGTGCTGGCCGCGATGCTGCTGGTGTTCGTGCTGCTGCGTATCCTCCTGCACTCGCCCTTCGGCCGGGCCCTGCAGGGCATCCGCAGTAACGAGCACCGCATGCGCTCGTTGGGGTTCCCGGTGTACTGGTACAAGGTCGCGAGCTTTACGATCGCCGGCGCGCTTGCCGGCCTTGCCGGTTACCTCGCGACGATGCAGTTCGGCTTCGTCAATCCCGAGCTCCTCTCCTGGCATCAATCGGGGAACGTGCTGCTGATGCTCATCCTGGGCGGCGTCGGCACGCTGTACGGCGGGGTCGTCGGCGCGTTCGCGTTCGTTGCGCTGCAGGAGGTCTTCGCGTCGCTCACCACCCATTGGCAACTCCTCCTCGGCGGGACGATCATCCTGCTGGTGCTGTTCCTGCCGGGCGGCCTCGCCAGCGTCGGCGCGCGCCTGCGACGGATGCTGTTCGGCGACGGCCCGGCCGATGACTGATCCCGTCCTGCAAACCGCCGGTCTCGCCCGCCGCTTCGGTGGCCTCTGGGCGGTGAACGATGTCGACCTCGCCCTGCACGCCGGTGAGGTGCACGCTATTCTCGGGCCCAACGGTGCCGGCAAGTCGACGCTCATCAACATGCTCTCCGGCGATCTTGCCGCTTCCGCGGGCAGCATCTTCTTTAGAGGCGTCGCCATCACCGGTAAAAGTCCCGACTGGCGTTCGCGCCACGGCATCGGCCGGAGCTACCAGAAGACCAATATCTTTCCCGCCTTCACGGCGTTCGAGAACTGCCGGCTTGCCGCCCAATCGCGAACGCCCCGTGTCCTGCACGTGTTTCGCAACGCGTACGGCCACGCTCCCACGGTCGCTGCGGCGGATGCCGCGCTGCACTACGCCGGTCTGGCGCCGCGTGCGGACGTGACCGCGAACGCCCTTTCGCATGGCGAGCAGCGGCAGCTGGAGATCGCGATGGTACTTGCCACGCGACCGCAAGTGCTGCTGCTCGACGAGCCACTGGCGGGCATGGGCGCGGAGGAGGCGCAACGGATGGTCGAGCTGTTACGCGAACTTCGGGCGGGCCACGCCATCCTGCTCGTCGAGCACGACATGGACGCGGTGTTTGCCGTGGCCGACGTCATCACCGTAATGGTCGAGGGCCAGGTGCTGGAGAGCGGAGCGCCCGAGGCGATACGCGCGAGCGAGGCGGTGCGCGAGGCCTACCTGGGTACGGGCTGAGGCGGATGGATGGCATCGACGATATGGACCACACTGCTGGCGGGGACCTATCAACCGCAGCCGGTACGGCGGGTGGACATCCCCAACTGCATGGCGGCTGGAAGCGCAGCCACGATGTCTGCAACGGCATTCGACGCGCCGCCGCGGGGCACGGAGCATGAGTGAAGCGATCCTCGAGGCGCGCGAGCTCCATGCTTTCTACGGCGCGAGTCACATCCTGCACGGCATCGACTTCCGCATCGACCGCGGCGAGACCGTGGGCCTGATGGGCCGCAATGGCATGGGCAAGAGCACCCTGATCCGCGCCATGCTGGGCCTGGTGAAGCCAAGGCGAGGCGAGGTGTTCGTCTGCGGAACGCCGATGACCGGTGCCGAGCCTTACCTGATCGCCCGCCGGGGGATCGCCTATGTCCCCGAGGGCCGGGGCATTTTTCCCAACCTCACGGTGCGCGAAAACCTGGTGATGGCCGCGCGCGCCGGAACCGACGGCACACGCGATTGGACCCTGGAGCGGGTGCTGACGACCTTTCCCCGCCTGCAGCAACGTCTCGATCACGGCGGCGCGCAACTCTCTGGCGGCGAGCAGCAGATGCTCACCATTGGTCGGGCACTTATGACCAATCCCGACCTCCTGATCCTGGACGAGGCAACCGAGGGCCTCGCGCCGCAGATCGCCCGCGAGATCTGGCGCATCATCGGCGCGATCCGCCAGCACGGCATCGCGACCCTGCTGGTCGACAAGAACTATGCCGCGGTGACCGCGGTGTCGGACCGCAACGTCATTCTCGTGAAGGGCCGCGTGGCGTTCGAGGCGGATAGCGCGAGCCTGCTCGCTCAGCCGGACGTCCTGCACCGGCATCTCGGGGTTTGACGGGTGCTTGTCCAAAGGGATGCGGCCGGACCGAGCGCCGCGGCGTTGACCTCGACATGACGCCTTGCCTGTCGGGACTCGGTGCGACCGAAGCCAGCGGCCCGCTGCCGCGTATTGATCGGCCATGTGCCAGGGTGAGCGAAAGTGGTCCGCTCGGGCTGAGCCGCTTGAGCGAAAGCGGTCCGATCGGGCTGAGCCGCCCGAGCGATAGCGGTCCGCTCGAGCTGAGCCGCCTACGGATGCTGAATGCGAGGATCGGCCGATGAGCGCGGCCCCTAGCGCCCGCTCGTTCGTGCACGCTGGCGGTCACCGCCTGGAGGTCGAGCGGATCGCTGGCGGCCGAAGCGGTGGCCCTGTGCTCGTGCTGCTGCACGAAGGACTCGGATCGGTGGCGATGTGGCGCGATTTCCCGATGCGACTTGCCCACGCCACGGGCAACGAGGTAATTGCGTACTCGCGTCACGGGTATGGCCGTTCCGACCCGCTCACCGCGCCGCGGAGCGTGCGTTACATGCACGACGAGGCGCTGATCGTCCTGCCGCAGCTTCTCGACGCCCTCGACGTGCCGGCACCCATCCTGATCGGCCACAGCGACGGCGCGTCGATCGCCTTGCTGCATGCGGGCGCTCGCGTGCGTCGGGTGTACGGCGTGGTCGCGCTCGCGCCGCACGTCATGGTCGAGGACATCTCGATCCGCAGCATCGAAGCGGCCAGGGAGTCTTACGCCACCGGTGATCTGCGGGGGCGACTGGCGCGCCACCATGCCGATGTCGATTCGGCATTTCGCGGCTGGAACGACATCTGGCTCGACCGGGCATTCCGCTCTTGGAACATCGAGGGCTGCCTCCCGGCCATCGCGTGTCCGGTGCTCGCGATCCAGGGCCACGATGACCCGTACGGCACCCTGGAGCAGGTAGACCGGCTTGCCCGCGCCGTCGCGGATGTCGAGGTCCTCGCGCTCGAGAACTGCGGGCATTCGCCGCACCGGGACCACGAAGAGGTGGTGACGGCGGCGATCACGCGTTTCTGTAATCGCATCGCCGGCTGAAACGGCGTCGTGCCGGCGACGACGCCCACGACGTCCGGGGCTGAAACGGCGTCGTGCCGGCGACGACGCCCACGACGTCCGGAACGGTCACCCAGCTCATCGCGAACCTCTACAACGCCGAGGCGGGTCGCACGTCCTGGGGGGTCGCACTCCTCCCGCTTGTCGAGATGCTCGACCTGTAGGCTGTCTAGCTCCTGGGCGTGCATCGCGCCAGGCTGAACTCGTGGCGATGCTGCGGGGCATGCCGACCATGTGTTGAATGGCGCGACCGATGCAGCCGATGTGCACCGCCAGCCGCTTTCAGTTGCCTTCGAACGCTGGCTTCTCCTTGGCCACGAAGGCGCGATAGGCGCGCCGGAAGTCTTCGGTCTGCATGCAGATGGCCTGCGCCTGCGCCTCGGCTTCGATGCATTCACCCAGACCCGCGCTCCATTCCTGCCAGAGCATGGTCTTGGTCATCGCGTGGGCGAAGCTCGGGCCGTCGGCAAGGGTCTGCGCGAGGGTGGTGGCCTCCTCGAGCAGGCGGTCGGGCTCGACCAGCCGATTGTGGAAGCCCATCCGTTCCGCTTCGTCGCCGCCGACCACCCGCCCGGTGTAGAGCAAGTCCGCAGCGCGCGACAGGCCGATGAGCCGCGGCAGGAGCGTGCAGGCACCCATATCGGCGGCTGACAGACCGACGCGCACGAACAGGAAGGCGAGCTTGCTGCGGCGGGTTGCGATCCGCAGGTCCGACGCGCAGGCGATGAGTGCCCCCGCGCCGGTGCATGCGCCGTCGATCGCGGCCACGATCGGCTGCGGGCAAGCGCGCATCGCCTTGACCAGATCCCCGGTCATGCGGGTGAAGCGGAGCAAGCCGGGCATGTCCATTTCCACGAGTGGGCCGATGATCTCGTGCACGTCGCCGCCGGAACAGAAGTTGCCCGCTGCGCCGGTGAACAGCACCGCCTTGACATCGGTCGCGTAGGCGAGATCGCGGAACAGGTCACGCAACTCGCCGTACGCCTCGAACGTGAGGGGATTCTTGCGCTCGGGGCGGGCCAGGATGATGGTGGCGACGCCATCGGACACGGCGTAGGAGAAATGCTTGGCCTGGTAGCCGGCAAGCTGGAGCTGTTTCATGGTCGGGTCTCGGCGGCTCGGGCGCGCAGGCGCCACGCGGGTTGGAGGACGAGGGCGCTAATGTAGCGCGGCCAGCGGTACCTTGCGCTTTATCGGCAATGGGCTCGTAGCCATCGGTGGACGCTCAGGTGCCAAGCGAATGCGAGCCGCCAGGTCGAGCGCGCCGCTCACTGCGATTGCCGCCAACCGTGGCCACCAATCCGCACGAGCCGCCGAACGCGGCGCTCAGCAGGGTCAGTCCTTCGGACCGCGACGCGGGGCGGTGGGTTTCGTGACTCGACCATCCTCGATCGCGGCGCGAAGGGCGGCGATCTCGGCACGGAGATGGCGTAATTCCTTGTGGACCTCGCCAAAATGCGCTCTCGCTTCGGCGGCCCTCGCGTCGGCGGTGTCGACCGCGACCTCGCGGCTATCGCTCGGGGCACGGTCACGACCGATGAAGAACGCGACGACATTGGCGGTAAAGAGCGTCATCAGCGCGACGCCGACTACCGCGACGAACACCGCGAACACCCGGGCCGATGCCGCGGTCGGCACCAGATCGCCGTAGCCGATAGTGGTGCCCGTGACGAACGCCAGCCACAACCCCTCCCAGTAACTGTCGATGGTCGGCTCGAACCAATACAGCACGCCTCCCGAAACGAGCATGAAGATGCACGCCGCGCCAACCAGGAGCGGTGCCCCGCGCCGTGTGAACAGGACCCGGAACTCCGACAGCGCACGCACCAGCACCAGGCTCCCCACCGCGATCCTTGCCACCCGCAGGATCGCCACCCACTCCGTCGCCGCGCCGAAGGCGCTTGCGCCGGCACCGATGAGGATCAGCAGATTGAGCCAGTTTTCCAGCAGGTAACGAATGGGATGGCTGGTCACGTGCAGCATCCAAACCGTCTCCAACAGGAAGGCACAAAAGATCACACCGTCGAGCAGCCACGCCGCGCGGCTGAACGCCGGGTGCGAGTTAGTCGAATCGAGGAGGTAGGCCGGCAAGGCGAGAAGCGCGACGCCGATCATCACCCCGTGCAGGCGTTGTTGCCAGCGACGCGCGCGGGCATTGTCGTCGGCGTCGACGCCGGCGAGACCGATCCAGATGAGGGGGTTGAGCGTCATGGCTGCAGCAATCCGGGCATGGCGGCATGGATTTTACGGCGTGTCATCGATCCCAATCAGTGGGCGACTCGGATACTGCCAGTGGATGCCCGGCGACGGCAATGGCGGACCCCGGTAAAAAGTTTACCGGCTCCGACCTGCGCCAGCCCTTGCGGCACCGCCATAGCGGCCGCGGCCACGCGCCGCGTCCGATTGAGGAGAAGCCCCTTGACTTTTCGCCATGGCGACAGGGGGCACGGCGCGCTTGATGCGTCCGCTCTGACCACCACCCGCCGCATGGCGCACGCAAAACGAGGCGCGAAAGGAAGCGCGCTTAGTGCGCCTGAAGCGCTTGCTGCCGACCGCGAAAAGTCCATTGCATGGGTGCGCGCGACGACAAGGCCAGCAGCAAGTCCAGCAGGTCCCACAGCAAGGCTGCCAAGGCCCCAGGGCGGGCGAAGTGGGCGAAGTGAACGAACGCCCCGGTCGGCAACATTCAACCTGCGCTCGACCGAACCGCGGCTCGCTCCGCGCGCGGATCCGTGGCCGACTTATTGGGCCCAGCGACCAACGATCACGGCGATGCGTCGCCAGCTCGCGCGCGTTGCACGCGGCTCCGTGGTCCGACTATTGGGGCCGGCGACAGACAATCACGGTCGAGATGCGACGCCAGCTCTCGCGCGCCGCGCATCCCTAGCGTCGCCGCGCACGCCACCGCTATCGCTCCCGTGCTGGGCAACGATGCGCTCGGCGTGCATCGGCACGCGCGTGGACAGCGCGAGGTCGAGAATGCGTTCCCAATGCAGGAGCACGTCTGGGTGGCGGGCATCCACGGGATGGATTGCCAGGCGCAGCGGCCGAAGGATGGGTGCGCGCCGCAGCTGCCACGCGAGCGCCGGCCGCGACAGCGCCCGCCGCCAAGGCGAGAAGGCGGCATACGAAAGCGTGGTGGTCTCAATCATGGTCCACCCGGGCAACGCAACCAGGCCGTCGCGTAGGGCGACATAAACGAATCCGAAGCCGTCGAGGACGGACCGCGCACCCGCACCGAGCAGCCAGGCAGGAGGCACGAATCCGCGACCGCGCCAGCCCGCCGCGACGAACTCGGCCAGACCACGGGCGATGCGCTCGGCCGAAACCTGGGCGTCCGTCGCCGCGAACTCGCCTTCGGACAGCGTCCGCACCCGACGTTGCAGCCATTCCTTCGGGGAGCGGGCGACGGGGCCCTCGTCGAGGTGATGAAGACCGTGCAGCGCAATCTCGTCACCGCGCGCCAGTCGCTGGTTGATGGCGCGCAGGAACGTGCCGTCGCGGGTTATGCGTCCGCGATGATGATAATCGGGCACGACCAGGAGCGATACCGGTACTGGACCGCGGGCATCGATGCGGGCCAGGATGCGCTGGCACAGCGGCCACGTCGAAGGCGCCACGTCATGCAACTCGATGCACAACGGTGCGCCTGGTGTCACGCCGGTGCGCTCAGCGCGCGGCATAAGCGCTGTCCCGGGAGGTCGCCTCTGCACCGCGGACACGGGTATAGAGCCCTACAAGCCCGCGCAGCACGGAATCCCAAGTGTAGTGCTGCTCGACCCAGCTGCGCGCCTGTGCACCCATGGCGTGCGGGTCGCCGGCGAAGAGGTGGGCCACTCCGTCGGCGAGGCGGCGTGCATCGCGAGCGCCGACGATCACGCCGTGCGGCTGCACCAGCTCGGTGATGGCGCCACCCCCAACGGCCACGACCGGCAGCCCGCAGGCCATCGCTTCCAGCACCACCAGGCCGAACGTTTCCCGATCGCCAGCATGGAGGAACGCATCGCAACCCGCCAGGATGGCGGCGAGGGCCAGGGGGTCGTGCTCGTACTGCAGGCGTGTGACGTTCGCGGGCGCAGGCGGGGCACCGCCGCTGCCGATCACCAGCAGGTGATACGGTCGTCCCAGAATACGCATGGCATCGAAGAGCACGTCGAGGTTTTTCTCGCGCGCAAAGCGCCCGGCAAACACCAGCAGGCGCGTTCCGGGGGCCAAGCCGAGATCGACGCGAAGGTCCGGATCGCGCCGTCCCGGCTGAAAGGTGTGCACATCGACCCCGAGCGGCTGGCAGGCGACGTGGGCGAGACCGAGCTCGACCAACCGCTGCTCCACGAATCGGCTGGGTGCGACGACCAGATCGAATCGACCGTACAGCGCGCGCGCATAGCGGGACGCGCATGCTGCGCCGATCCGGCCGGCGCGCAGGGCAGTCGTCCCGACCACATCGGAATGATAGAAGCCGATGGCCGGAATGCCCAGGCGTTGTGCCGCATCGGCGCTCGCCCATGCGAGCGCGTACGGATCGCCCGCCTCGATCAGGTCGGGGGCGAGCGCGACGATGCGGCGCGTCCAGGCCGCTCGCGTGAGTGGAAAACGGTAGCCATGGCGCACACGCAAGGGCGCGCGAAACATCCGCAGGCCCGCTTCGTCGAAATCCACCGGCCCCGGTGCGACGATCGTGTGCCGCCACCGGGTGTGCGCTGCCAGCCAACTATGCTTGACGGCAAGATAACGACCGACGCCACCGCCTTCCGGCGCGAAGAACATGCTGGTATCGACGAGATGCATTCTGTCTCCGCCAGAACCGGCGACCGTCTGCAACGCGTCGGGCCGGTGTCTGCCTGTCGCTATTCTAGGGCATGCAGCGCGAGATCCGGGACCGGGCGATGGCAAGCGTCCGCTGCCCACGACCCGCTACGGCCGGCCACGTGGTCCGGCACTTCCGCGTGGCTCCCTCCCTTACTAGGAGGGCCCGCGAAGCGGGGAGGTTCCAGGCTGGACGCGCCTGTGCGCGGCGCAGGAGCGATTCATGCGCGCACAACTGCGAGCCGCAGCAGGTTCGACGTAGAGGGGTGCCGGTCGAACCGGCTGTAGCGCCAACGTGTGAGCGAGCCAACGCCGCGGGCCGGCGGTTCCGTTCACCGGTCCGCATTTGTCTGGAACGGATGATCAGGAGATGCCGCAGCCTGCTACTCCGTCCTCATAGCCTGTTGGTCGGGGGGAAGCCGCGGCGAGGTCCCGAGCAGGGACGGCCGATGAAAAACGCGCCAGCCGGAAAGTGCCGGACTGGCGCGTGATTCGACGTCCCCACCTGATCCGAGGCGTGGATCGGCGTCGGACGATCACCCCACGATTACTTCGGCGTTGTGGTGCTGGAGGACGACGAAGTACCCATGCCGGTGGTGCTGGAACTACTCGCACCCGTGCCGCTGGTCGACGGCATGCTGCTGGGCGAACTCGTTCCGGGGGCCGCCATGCTGCCGGTGCCCGTCGAGGACGTCGATGACGACGTGCTGGGTGTGGTGGTATCCGCTGGCGCCGTCGTGGCGGACGACGAGCTCGTGGCGGGGGGCACGGGTGGCATGGCCGTGGTCGTGCTGCTGCTGCTCGAGCTCGGAACAGCCGGGGGTTGGATGACCGTCGTGCGCTCCTCCTTACGGTCGCAACCGGCGAGCCCGACGGCGAGCGCCAGTACGAAGGCACTGGATACCGCGATGCTGGATTTCATGGAAACTCCTTTTCGTGTTTGCGGGACGATGATCGGACGAGCGATGCCGCCCTCCAACCCGATCGGCTCGCAAGTTCGGTGCCACTCGCCAGGGGTGCCCAACGACCCATCGTCATGGCTTGCGGACGCGGCTTCCGCTGCGATCGGTTGGGTTGCGTCGCGATCGCGGGCGCAGGGGCGCTGAAAATATTTCAGCACCCTTGCAACCATTGCCATCGCAGGGTGCTGACTTCGGAAAAAAAATCTTCGCAAATCAATCTTCGCGTGGCGTAACGCGCTGGGAACGGAGTGTGCACCCGGTGAAGCCTATGTACGACAATAGCGTCGGCGATCGAGCCCACTGTCGGAGCCCAACGCCTCTCGAGGAGCGACTCTGAGTGAATTTCGACCCATGCCAACTGCACTGATAGTCGATGACGACGCCAATGCCCGCATGGCACTGCGGGAGCTGGTAGAGGCCGAAGGCTTCACCGCGCTCACCGCGGGCTCGCTCGCGGAAGCCCGCGAAAGCATGCTGGAGGAGCCCGAGATCGTGCTGCTCGACCTGATGCTTCCCGACGGTCATGGCCTCGACCTGTTGCGCGAACGGCCGGCCGCCACCGACACCCAGGTCATCGTGACGACGGCCCACGCTTCCCTGGACAGTTCCATCGAGGCGCTGCGACATGGGGCGACCGACTACCTGCTGAAACCGGTCAATCTCGGCCACTTGCGGTCGATCCTGTCCCGTGTCGCCGGGCCCGCCGAGCTCCGCGCCGAGGTTTCCGAACTGCGGGAGGAACTGCGCAAGCTCGGGCGGTTCGGCAGGCTCGTAGGCACGTCGCCGCCGATGCAAAAGCTCTACGACGAGGTTGCGCGGGTCGCTCCCACCAGCGCGACGGTGCTGGTGATGGGCGAGAGTGGCACCGGCAAGGAGCTCGTCGCTGAAACCATCCACATGATCTCGCGTCGGCATGCCAAGCCATTTCTGGCGGTGAACTGCGGGGCGATCTCGCCGCACCTCATCGAGAGCGAGCTTTTCGGCCACGAGAAGGGCAGCTTCACCGGAGCGGTCCGCCAGCATCAGGGATACTTCGAGCGCGCCCACGGCGGCACACTTTTCCTGGATGAAATCACCGAGATGCCCCCGGAACTGCAGGTCAAGCTTCTGCGGGTCCTCGAATCGCGCACCGTGTTGCGCGTCGGCTCCAACCAGCTCATCGAGACCGACGTACGGGTCATCGCCGCGACCAACCGCAATCCCGAGGATGCGGTGAAGGAAGGCAAGCTGCGCCGCGATCTCCTCTATCGGTTGCAGGTCTTTCCGCTGGAGGTCGTGCCCCTGCGTGAGCGGCTCGATGACGTGGCGCCGCTGGCCCGCTACTTCCTTGCGGATCTCAACCGGCGGACCAACGCCGACAAGGCATTCGCGCCGGCGGTACTCGAGCGGATGCGACGCTACCGGTGGCCCGGCAACGTTCGCGAGCTGTGGAACGTGGTGCAGCGTGCCTTCATCATGGCCGACGGCGACATCATCACCGACTTCAGCGTTGCGCAGGATGCGCAGATCGAGCAGGACGGCCACTCGGGGTTCATCCGCATCCCGCTGGGTACCAAGCTTGCCGCCGTCGAGGAAAGGCTGATCCTGACTACGCTGCAAGATTGCGCCACCCGCGAAGAGGCCGCCCGCAAACTCGGCATCAGTATCAAGACCTTATACAACCGGCTAAAGGTCTATTCGACCCGGCATTGAACGAGGGTCGCGGCCGGAGTCGCCGCCCGCGTGGCGTGGTCGCCGTCCGGCGAGGTGATCGCGAATCCAGCCGCCCTGCTGTTCGTCGCCGCGGTCGAAGTCGAGGGGATGAAGTCGACACCCAGGAGGGCGAGGCCGCTGCCGCTGCCCGTGCCAGAGCGAACGAACGTGTGGTCGCGGCGACAGGCGGGGGGTTACTTCCTGGCCCTCGCGCCCTTCTTGTTACCTCCCATCTTGGCGTAGGTCTCCTCGGCCATGCGCAAGTGCTCCTGCAGGGTGGGCAGGGTGTCCGCGGCAAACTTCTTGACGTCCGCATCGTCGGCGCGCTTGGCGTGCTTGTCGAAATCCCTGACGTCGGCCTTGTGGTCGGCCAGGATGTTCGTCAAGTAGGCCTCGTCGAACTGCGCCCCGCTCAGGCTTTCCAGCTTGTCCATTTCCCGTTGATCCCCCGGACGGATCGCGGTGGGTTGGACGAGCCCCTTGGACTGGGAGAGGTCCATCAGTTTTTTGTTGGCCTCGCCATGGTTCTTGACCATTCGCTCCGCGAACGCCTTCACACCTGGATCGGTGGCCTTTGCCGCAGCAAGTTTCCCAAACTCGACTTCCTTCAGGCCGCCTTGCGCCGCCCTTTTCAGAAATACGCGATCGGACCGATCGAGGCTCGTTCCGCGTGTGTCGCCGGGGCGCTTCGCCGAACCGTCCGCCGTGGAGGCGGGGGTTGGCGTCACGCTCGCCGCGGGTGATGCGGTCGCGCCCGGGGTGGTAGCGGCACTGGGCGCCGTAGTCGGCGCGGCTGCGCCTTGCGCATGCACGCTGCAGGACAGGGCAAGAAAAAGCGCTGCGAACGCGGCAGCGACGTGGTGGCGAGTCATGGTTGAGCTCCTACGTAAGCGTGCGAAAACGATGAGTGAAGCGAGGCAAATCTGATCGGGCAGGATCGGGTTTCTCGGGTACGGCGTGAGTAGGTCATTCGGTGCTTGGGCTGGGGTCGAAAACCGCGCCTCGACGGTCCCGGCAGCGGCTGGCGGGCACACTCCGCGGGAGGGACGGATTGCCTCCGCATCGACCGCCAACCCATACCGATTGCGCGGGAAAATTGTGTTCGGCGCTGGAGCGCTCCGGGCTGATGCTACAGGACGCTCCGGGTTACCATTCCACGTCGCGTGACCCTGCCGGCAACCTTCGTACACCACCGGGCATCATCTCGGCAACTCCGCGGCGGTCTGCCGCAAGTGCTATATCCACCCCCGGGTGCTGGACGTGTACATGGAGGGTCTGGGCGGACAGCCCCCCCCACCTTGCTCGCCGATGTCGCCCTCGTGCCCCTCGGCGCGACGACGTGCGATCGAGAACGCGGTAGTCCGCTTCTGGCCGGAACAATGCGTCGAACGCCTGCCGCTACGAGCAAGGTCGGCGACCGCTTGACCTTTGGCGACCCCGCGACGTCGGCGTCCCGAAGTGCGGTCCGGCGCCTGACATCGAGGCCGGACGCTGCCGGCACCCGCCATCGGATCGCCGTGGGTCGAGGTGCCGGACGCAGCCTCGCGCGCCGCACCCCGGCGAGCTGACGCGCTCGTCGCTGGTCGTCGTGGAGGCTAGTGGCCGTATGTTTGCCGGCAGTTTGGTTGCCGGCAGTATGTTGCAGGCAGTCATCGGTTGCAGGCACTCAATTGCGGCTGCGATCGCTGCTCGAGCTTCCTCCGATGGCTTGCACGTCCTTGCCAAATCCGGCGAGGACACCACAACCGCCAAGAAGCATGACACTACCGAGCACGACTAAGGCGATGACCAAATGACGGACCATGAAGCCCTCCCGTTAAGCGCCAGCGCCCGGGGCAGGTGCCGGCGAAGGTGGCATATTGCTGAGTCGACGAGCCGCCCTGGTTGCTACGATTCATTGTTGACCCGGGGTCACTGCGACAATAGTACCAAGCGCGGGCGACGAAGTTGCCCCGCCTAGTGCACGAGACCGGCGTAGGGCGCCGAGGCAGCGCGCTCCAAGGTGAGCAAATGTTGCGCTCCCGGACCGCGATTTTTCAGGGTGAGCGGTATTTTTGACACACGTGAGGCGGCAAACGTACCCATTTCCGGATGCGTAGGCAGCCACATCCAGGTTCCGACTAGCCCGCGAGCCGGTGAGATGGGCGTGGGCTTCCTCTCCTGCGGGCCTCCGTCCATTTTTTTGGCGCATGACGATGGACCGCGCGGGACTGGCCCGTCCAGGGGGACAATGGCATGCGGATTGCTGAATCTCAATCGGCAGGGCGCAGTGTTTCCATCCAACCGCATTCGGGAGAGAACAATGTTGAACAAAATTTTTGGCGTCGTGATCGCGGCGGCAGTGCTTGCGCTGTATGGGTGCAATACGGTCGAAGGCATGGGCAAGGACGTCGAGCGTGGCGGCGAGAAGATCCAGTCGGGCGCCGAGAAAACCAAAGCTAAGATGTAGGACGCGCTAGCGTCGCAACGCAGCTGTAAAGCCGCCGGCGTCATCCGGCGGCTTTTTTGCGTGGGCAGGCATGCGCATGCGGTCAGCCCCAAGCCCGCGACCTCCACTGCAATCCGGGCCGCCCGTGCCCTCCGCCCCCGGGCCACACGCGGGCCACACGCGGGCCACACGCGGGCCACACGCGGGCCATACGTGGCCCCTTCCGCAGCCCACACGTCGCTGTCGGCGGCCACACGTCGCCCCTCTGCAGCCAAACCTCGCCATCTGCGGCCACACGGCCTGCTCCGCTGTTCACATAAGGGCGAGTCGTCGCGTCCAGCGTCTCCAGTTCGCGTTGCCCGGCGCGTGCTCGGGCAACAACCAGGAGCTCCTGGTCGGCTTTTTGCGCAAGTAGCGCGAGAAGCTCGCGATCGGTCACCTGGTCTCGATTCGCAAAGAGCCGACTCGCGCGTTATAACCGAGGTGCTGCCAAGCGTTCACGTCGAATCGTCCTCTGCCCACGCTGCCGGAGCCATCTCTGGGCGGGTACTCAAGGAGCGTTGCGGTTAGCGGCGTCGAACGATCGGGCATTACGATCCCGGGTGGGCCCGAAGAAAGGAAACTCTCGCTCGAACGCAGGAAACGGAGCGGAAGTCGCCTCTGAGCCGAGAGCGTGCGCCATGGGCTTGACCGGTGGTGCGTGGCAAGTTTGCGAGCGCGTCGCCTCGAGTCGACGGCACATGCGCCGCACCCCTCTTCAAGGCTACACAACCGTGGTGGCGAAAAAGGTCACGTGAGAAGCTCAAAGCAAAAAGTACACATCGGTTAGTCGGAATTTTGCGCGCTGATTGCTCTTTTTAGGGGTCGGCTGGGTAGCACGGCACGGCATGGATTTCGCTTGAACCGTTGAAGTAGGGCGTCCATTGCGGCGTTGCCGAACCAAATGTCGCCGGAACTTTGCGGCGATGGATGAAAGCGGAAGGGGCACATATGCAGCGACTACGAAGTCCGTTTCGGTTGCGTCCGGGTCCGGGTGCTGACCATCGCAAAGGCAAGGGGCGACCGGGTGCACCTGGTCTTCCCAGAACCGATGACGCTATTGCGTCGCGCACCGGGCTGCCCGAGGACGAACACACTGCTGGGTTGGCCGTCGAGCGAGGCGTGGACGATCGCGATCCCGCTGATAACTCCGCAGGGCGGGCGAAATGAGGGGTGGAACGCGATGTGCTCTAGCTTGACGAGGACCGCGGCCAGTTGGCCGTAACGAAGGTTTCGAAACGTGGTGGCCGTGATCGGGTCGAACGGTTGCCAACTGGTTCAAGACCCAGGGTGACGCGCAAATCGGAGGACATATGAATTTCATCATCTGGCTGGTAGTGGGTGGCATTATTGGTTGGCTTGCGAGCATGGTCATGAAGACCGATGGGCAACAAGGCGTGCTGCTGAACGTCGTGGTCGGCATCGTTGGCGCATTCCTGGGTGGCTGGTTGATCTCTCCGCTTATCGGCGCCGGCACGATCAATGCGAACGACTTCAGCCTATCGGGGTTGATCGTGTCGTTCCTCGGGGCTGTGATCCTGCTTGCCATCGTGAATCTATTCCGCCGCGGACGCGTGCGCTAAGCGCCGCACACACGGTGAACTGAATGGCCTACGCCTGCGCACTTCCGAGAATGCGTCGCCCCACGCGGATGCGCAGCGGCTAGTCGTAGTTGGGCGGGGCCGGCGCCATCCTTCCTCGGGCGCCGGCATTTAGACGGTCTGCGAGCCTTCGCGGGCCGTTTTTTTTCGGGTTCACCATGTGTCGTGGTACACGGTGACGGGCGGGAAGTTCGTGGGAAACGCCCCGAAACGCGCCTCCGGGCACCGAAGGCTAGGTTAAAGGGTGGGCCAGGTTGGTATCGAACCAACGACCAACGGATTATGAGTCCGCTGCTCTAACCATCTGAGCTACTGGCCCGGTATAGTGCAGAACGGGTCACGGCGTGCCACCGATTGCCAAGGAATCCCCATCAAAATCCCATCAGCCAATCTTAGCCATGGCGTTGCGGAGGGTCTTGTCGGCCAAGTGAACATACCGCGGTAGTCTGCGGGCTGGAATGGCCGAGGATTTGGCCCACTACCTAGAAATCTACGCCCGCGTTGATAAGCAGGCTCGCCGTGGTGTGCCGCAAATCGTGCCAGTGGACATGATCAAGCCGCGCCGCCTTACGCGCGACCCAGAATTGCCCAACCAACTGCCGATACGATAGCCCCAGCGGCAAATGCCGCAAGTAGGGCCGGATAATGCCAGCGATTGGAACGCGGCGGGGCTTCCCGGTCTTGCCCGGCGCAACCGTCAGCGAGTCCGCACGCGTGGCGGTTGCTTTCAGAGCGATCAACTCGGAAGCGCGCAGCCTGCTGTACGCCGCGATCATGATAGCCGCCCCACAGGTAGGTGTTGGAGCGTGCTCGGTCAGTGTCGCCACCTGAGTCTCCGTCAGATACACCTCCCTCCCCCCCGACTCCCGCATCATCGTGATCCGGCCGGATACGTTCTCCGCTATCCACCCCTGCTTGTATGCGTATTTCGCCGCTGCCTTGAGGATGCAGAGCCGCCTGTTGATGGTCGCTGCCGATAACGTAGATCCCGGCGAGCGCGTCCCTTCCTGTTCACAGACGTCGAGGGCAGCTCCGAGCTCTGGGAGCGCGACCCCAGCCGGATGGCGCTGGCGAACGCCGGTCATGGGCTTCGGTGTTCGAGATCAGTTGTACAGAGCGCCGTGCGAAGTACGAGTGGAAACGCTCGTAGGCCGCAACGCGTCAGTATGCCCGCACTCACCCAGTCACCTTCATCGCGACGATCGTGCAGTCGTCATCGTAGGGACGGCCTGCTGCGAATCGTTCGAGCGCGGTTAAGACGGCGTCGATCAGCGCCTCCGGCTCTGCATGTACGTTCTGCACGATCGCCTCCTCGAGGCCGCGAACGCCGAAGAACTCGCCACCCTCGTTGCACATCTCGGTGATGCCGTCGGTGTAGAAGACGACGATGTCGCCCGCATCGAGCCGCATCTTGACCTCATCGAAACGCGCATCCTTCTGAATGCCCAGGAAGACGCCATTGGCGCCCAACGGAATGCATCGCGACGTCCCGGCGCGCAGCACGAGCGCGGGCGGATGGCCGGCGTTGGCATAGTGGAGCTCGTTGGTGACGGCATCGAAGGTCATGCAACTCGCCGTCATGAAGAGCTGCGCACGATCGAGGTCGTCGTGCAGCAGGACGTTGAGCTTCGCCAGAATGACGGCGGCACTTTCTTCGACGAGTCGTGCGTTCATGAACGTCGTGCGCGCCGCGGCCATCATCAGCGCGGCACCGACGCCGTAGCCCGAAACGTCACCAATCAAACTGTCGATGCGCGACCTGCCGTGCAGGAAATATCCAAAATAGTCGCCCCCGACCTCCGCCGCCGGGATGCAGCGCCCGGCAAGGCGCACTCCCGCGAGTATCAGCGGATCGTCGGGAAGCAGCGACCGCTGGATTTTGCGGGCGATGTCGATGTGCGCCTTCGTGACTGCAAGCTCCACCTCGGCCGCGCGCGTCCGTTCCTCGGCGAGCCGCAACGCGCGATCGCGCGCCTGCAGCGTTTCCGCCATCCGGTTGAAAGAACCCGCGAGCAACTCGATCTCGTTTCGGCTCTCCATCGACGGGGTCCGTGCATCCAGATCGCCCGAGGCAACCCGGCGGGTCGCCGCCACTAGCGCGTCGACTTGCCGCAGGATGCGACTCGCGCCGAACCAGGCGGCCGCCAACGCGAGAGCCGTGACCAGTCCGAATGCGAATAGATTGCGCGCGAGCCGGCGATCGATGTCGGCGAATGCCACCGACTTCGACACGCCGATCATCGCGTGGAAATCGGTGCCGGCGATCAACGGTGCGTACGCCCACAGCCGGCCGATGCCGCCCACGTCTTCGGTTTCGACCAGTCCACGCTCCTTGTGGCCGGCAAGTGCTGCGACCAGCGCCGGCTCGGAAAGTCGCCGGCCCACTGCGCCTTCCGCGGGCGGCACGCGAGCGAGCACGGTGCCGTTGCGATCGGTGACGGCGAGGACCGCGCCGCTCGGCAATTGCAGGCCCGCGAGCGCGACCGTCAACCAGTCGAGGTTCTGTGCGATATAGATCACCGCCTCGACGTTGCCTGCGGCGTTGAGGAGCGGATACGCATAGTTGATCGACGGAAGTCCCGTGACGCGCCCCTGCTGATAGTCGCCCACCCCGAAGCCGCGTGTCTGGACTGCGAGTTGGAAATACAAGCGATCGGCAACGTTGACCGGCGTACGCATGGGCAACGCGCTGCACGCGATGTTTCCATCGGGCTCGACCAGACCGATGTTCAGATAAAGCGGATACGCCTTCAGCAGGTCGGCCATCAAGGCGCTGCACGCGGCGGGATCGCTCTTGCGCAGCTGCGGCAGGCGGGCTAGTGCGAGCAGCAGTTGACGTGCCGCCTCGACTTGCGCCGCTTGATTACTGGTGATGATGTGAACGAGCGCCAGTGCGTCGTCGCCGACATTGGCGATGGCCACTTTCCGCTCGTCGGCCTGCGTGAACATCACGAGGGCGAGCCAGGCGACCAGGACCAACAGCACGATCGCCAGCAGCCGCGCGCGCAGGCTGACGAAGCGCCTCGCCGTCGGCGCCTCCTCAGCGTGCACGGTCATGGGGAGCGACACAGGCGAGCCTACATGTGTCCGTGAGTGCTGGCTTTTAGCTGGCGACCCGCATCACGATCCGCAGGTGATTACGCTCGCCGATGCGCACGTAGTGCATGTCGTCGACGATCGCGGCAACGAGATGGACGCCGAGGTGGCCGACCGGTCGCTGGTCGAGCGGGCCCGACACCTGCTCGCGCGAAGCGGCGAGCGTGCGCGACGGATCGTAGGTGCCGGCGGCGTCCTCGTATTGAACAGTGACCATCCCTGGGTCTGCACGCAGCGCGATCTCGATCGGCTCGTCGCACTCCTTGCCGTAGCCGTGCATGATCGTGTTGGTGAAAAGCTCCTCGACGACGAGCTGCAATCGAAGGACGTCGCGCTCCAAAAGATAGTTCGCCGCAGCGAATGCGGCCACGAAGCCGAGCGCCGCGTGGAGCATGCGGAAACGCGCGAGGAACGCACCGCGATAATTCTGTGCGGGTTCGGGGACGCCGACTGTTTCAGACGTCTGGTCGCCGGACATTAGAGCCATCCTCGCTGTGTTGCGAGGCTCACAGCTCGATCTCGAGCCCATCATAGGCCGCAGAAATGCGCATCGTATGTTCCGCACGCGTGATCTCCTCGAGTCGGCGGGTATCGTCGAGCACGCGGGCAATCGCCCCGTCGTCGTAGGCGGGCTCGTGGTGAAACAGGCATAGGTGCAAGACGTGCGCGAGCTGGCACAGCTCGACGCCGACCACGTTGCTCGAGTGGCCCCAGTCCGCCTTGACCGATATCGCGTCGGCGAGCGAGTACATCCCATCGAAAATGACGAGGTCGGCACCGTCGAAGAACTCGACGAAGCGCTTGGTTTCCTCTGGATCCTCGAGCGGGTGCTCGGAATCGGTGGAGTAGATGACCGTTCGGCCATCGCGCTCGAAGCGATAGCCATAGGAATCGCCCCCATGGCGCTGTCGCATCGTGGTGACCGTCATGCCGTCGATTTCATGGCGGGTGCCGGGCGCGAGACGGACAAACTCGATATCCGCTTTGAGGCATGAAAAGGGCACCGGAAACGAAGGCGGGTCCATCTGACGACGCAGGGCCGCCTCGAGTTCCTCGTGGCCGCCGTAGATACGCAATCTGTTGCCGGGGATGTAGGCGGGCGTGAAGAAGGGCAGGCCCATGATGTGATCCCAATGCGGGTGCGACATGAAGATGTGATACGTCTGCGCAGACGCCGGGCCGTGCCGCGCGATTGCCGATTGTCCGAACGGTCGCGCGCCACTGCCGAGATCGCAAAGCACGTACTGCGAACTGTCGGTCTCGATCTGCACACACGAGGTATGGCCACCGAACGTGCCGGCGACAGCAAAGCCGAGTCCGTCGACGTAGGACTCGACCGCTTCGTCGCTAGCCGGCATGGCGGTGCACGCGCCCTTGACCGCCGTTATCATGCGAGCCCGCACCTCCGCGGCGGTGAGGGCGACCGGCAGCGAGCCCCGTGTGCCCCAGAAGCGGACGCGTTTCATGGCGCCTGCGTTGGCGATTCGCGGGAGGAGGCGGCTCCAGGAGCCATCGCTGCGAGCGCTGCATCCACTGTGCTGAAGACCTCCACGACCGCATTGAAGCGGCAGATCTCCAGGATTTCGGCAACGACCGGCTGCATTGCCGCGACAGCGATGCGCGCGCCGCGTGCGCGCAGACTCTTCGACGCGATCATCAGAACACGCAGTCCCACGCTGCTGATGTAGGTGACCCGGTCGAGATCGAAAACCAGCCCGGCGCGCGGGCCCGTCGCGGCATCAAGCAGGGGTACAACTGCACGCTCGAAATCCGCAGCGGTAGCGTGATCGACGCGGCCGGTCGGTGCGACGAGTAGCATGTCGCCATACACGCGGCTCGTGATCTCCATCGAGACCCTCCTGGGAAGCGACGAATCGTCAGAGGTACGACCTCAGTGCGACCTAACCGACTTCAGTGATTGTAGCTGCAAACGGGCCGCGCGTTCGCCTTAAATGCCAAACAATGCCAAACCATTAATTGCCGTTCGGCCGACGCCGAACCAGTGTCAAGACATTCGCGCAAGGCTTAGGGTCAGCTTCCCCTCTCGGTATACAGCAAGAACTGGACCTTTCTGGCAGGATTTTGTGCTGGAGGGAGGTCCAATGGTCCAATGAAGAAATCGCGATTCACCGAATCGCGATGGTGGCGATTTTGAGGGAAGGGGAAGCTGGGGTGGGTGGTGCAGTTGGCGCATGCACGTGTCATCGCGGCGACTACTAGCGCTTCTGAGGACCGGGATCTCCAAGAGCCAGGTGTCGCGCCATGCGAGGAGATCGACTCGCGCCAACCTGCGGGGGCTGACGGTACATCACCGCGATCACGATCACGAAACAATCGCCAGATGGCAGCAACTGGGAGCTTCTTTGCCTTTACTGCCATGACAACGAACATCGGCGGCAACTTGAAGCGAACCTCGCCGGACCGAACGCCGCAACGGATAGCCGCGGGGCAACGCATCAGCGTTCGCTGCATTGAAGTCCCTATTGAAATACAGGCAGAGCCGGAATAGCGGCTGAACCGGATTCGCCGTTACGCGGCATTTGCTCCTCCGGGTTGGTGGCGGCCCGCCGTCAACTTGAAGCGACAAAACCGAGGCCACTGCTCGACCAACCGACCAACCGTACCTGGCGCTCGGTCATGATCCAGCCGGGCGCAATGCCGTTGACGCGGATATGCTCGGTGCGGAGGTCGGTGGCGAGTGCGCGGGTCAGGCCGGTGATCGACGACTTGGCGGTGACGTAGCAGATGCAGTCGCTGTCGCCGATTCCTCGCCCCGCCGAGCAATGCGCGCTTGGCGGAGCGCGTCCTGGATCACCGCGCTGAGCGTTTTGCCTTCGGCGGCGGCGAGCGCTTCGGCCTCTTTGAGTTGCGATGCTGAGAGCGGCAGGCCCAAGGAAAGCGCGCGACCGCTGGGGGCGATTCCGCCCCGCACAGCGGAGATTCAACGGATTAATTCGGTATCGCACCGGATTATGAGTCCGCTGCTCTAACCATCTGAGCTACTGGCCCTTCATAGTGCAGGACGGGTCACCGCGCGCCATAGATGGTCACGGAATCCCATCAGGATTACATCAGCCAATCTTAGCCATAGCCTTGCGCAACGTCTTATCCGCGAGGTGCGAATACCTTGCCGTTGTGGCTGGCAACGAGTGCCCCAGGATCGCCCCAATCGTGTACAAGTCCACGCCGGCATTGGCGAGCAGGCTGGCACA
>JBDSND010000128.1:0-12365 GCA_039915505.1 Casimicrobiaceae bacterium | reverse complement strand
GGATAGCCGACGAAGCGGGCCCGCGGCTCGTTCTCGCGCATCGCCACCAATACGCTGCCGAGCGGCGAGCGGTGGAACCGCCAGAGAAAAACTACGGCGATCAGCGCAACCGTGGCGACCAGCATGTAGTAGCGGTCCGAGCTCTCGAACGACAGGCCGCCGTAGATCGGCCGGGTGATCCCGCCGAGGCCGTTCTCGCCACCGGTCACCTCGGTCCAGCGGAAGGCGACGGTATAGAGCATCGCCGACAATGCCAGAGTGAGGAGCGAGAAGTACACGCCGCGGCGGCGCAGGATCAGAAACCCGAACACCAGGGCGAGCACCACGACGGCGGCGAGCCCAGTGAGGATCGGCAGCAGGAACGAGCCCTTGAACAGCTCGCGCTGGGCGAGTCCGGCGCAGTAGGCGGCGAGGCCGAACCACGCCCCATGGCCGAAGGACACGAGGCCGGTATAGCCCACCAGGATGTTCAGGGCCATGCACGCCATAGCGAAGATCACCACTTCGGTCGCCGACGTGGTGCCGAGGCCGATGGCATCCATGGCCAGCGGCAGCAGCAGCAGGGCCGCCACCACGACGATAAGGTCGCGCTTGTGCGGCATGGCTATTCGAAGCGCTGGATGCGCTCGCCGAGCAGGCCGCGCGGGCGGACCAGCAGCACGATCAGCATCAGGAGATAGATCGCCGCTTCCGAGTACTGGGGGTAGCCCATCGCCGTGACCACGCCCTTGGTCACGCCGACGATGACCGCAGCGAGCACCACGCCCCAGAACGAGCCGATGCCGCCGATCACCACCACCACGAAGGCCGCGGTGATGATGTCGGCGCCCATGGCCGGATGGATCGCGAAGATCGGCGCCAGCATCACCCCGGCAAGCCCGGCGAGCCCGATCCCGAGAAACGCGACCGCGGCCATGTAGGGCTGCAGCGAGATGCCGAGCGCACCGACCATGTCGGGGTTCTGCACCCCGGCGCGTACCACGCGCCCGAACGGCGTGCGCTGCAGCAGCAGCCAGAGACCGGCCACGCAGCCCACGGCGACGCCCAGCACGAGCAGCCGATAGCGTGGATAGAAGAAGTCGCCGATGACCACCTGGCCGCGCAACTCGGGTGGAATCGACCAGGAGATCGGCGGGGCGCCGTAGATCATGCGCAGCGCCTGCTCAACCACCATCGCGAGTCCGAAGGTGAGCAGCAGGGAAAGGCTGGGATCGGCCTTGTAGAACCGGCGCAGCAGGAGGCGCTCCACGAGCACCCCCAGCAGACCAACTGCGACCGGCGAGATCAGCACCGCACCGGTGAAGCCCAGGTGCTGGCCGATGGTGACCGCGAGGTAGGCGCCGATGGCGTAGAACGCGCCGTGCGCCAGGTTGACGATGCCGCCCAGGGAGAAAATGAGCGACAGCCCCAGGGCGATCAGCAGGTAGTAGGCCCCGGCGAGGAGGCCGTTCAGCAGATGCTGGACGAAGAGCACGCGGCGTAAGCGTCAGTCAGGCACGTGGAAGAACGAAGCGCATGCTTCCTCGATGGGGTCGCCATCGCGTCTCCTGGGGCGTCGCAGTCCAGCATCGCTTTCGCCCGCACACGTGGGCGGAACAGCGGCCATTGCGGCGCATGGCCCGGCCGGTGCGGCCACGCGCGACGACGATCGTCGCCGCACGGCCCCACATCCGGCCCGCCGCCGCCAGCCGCCGAGCTCACGCCATCTTGCACTCGTTCTCGTCCTCAGTGGCGGCGATGATCTCCAGTGGTTCGGAGGGACCGGGAACCGGCGGCGACGACGAGAAGATGTCGTACTGATTCTTGATCTGGGCCACCGGTAAGGCCTGCACCGTGTACATCTCGTGCATCATCTGATGGTCGGACTTGCGGAAGTAACCGTCGCGCGTCTTCATCAGGCCGAACTTCGCGCCCTTTTCGAAGTGCTCGACCAGCTTGGTCGAGTCGATGGACTTCGTTTCCGCCATGGCCTGCGCGATGAGCTTCATCGCGTTGTAGTCACCCCAGGCCTGGTTCTCGGGCGGGCGGCCGTACCGCTTGGTGAAATCGGCGACGAATTTCTTGGTGGCAGGGGTGTCGATGAGGTGGTGCCACACCACCGGCCACGTGCCGTGGAAGTTGCCCTTGCCTGCACCCCAGGCCAGCGCCGTGTCGAAACCGAAGCCCGCGACGGGATAGGTCAAGCCGAACTCCGTGTACTGCTTGAGGAAGTTGGTGATCTGGTTGCCGGCGAGGTTGGAAATGACGAGATCCGGCTTGGCGCTGCGGATCTCGAGCAACAGCGGCGAGAAGTCCGTGGCATCGGTCGGCACCAGCTTGTCGGCGGCGAAGTCCCCGCCGTTCGCCGCCATGAAGCGCTTGGAGACCCGTAACAGGTCGTGGCCGAACGCGTAATCGGCGGTCAGGGAAAACCACTTCTTGCCCTTGACCAGGCCCTGGGCCAGCAGCGATCGTCCGCACGTCTTCACGTACATCGAGTTCTGGCTCTCGATGTGGAACATGTACTTCTTGCAGCCCTTGCCCCGCAACTCGTCGGAATTGCAGCCGGTGTTGACGAACAGCGTACGGGTACGCTCGGCGACCTGGCTGATGGTGAGTCCCGACGCCGAAGAGATCTCGCCGACGATGCAGGCGACCTTGTCGCGCTCGACCATGCGCTCCGCTTTGGTCGACGCAGTCTGCGGATTGACCGAGTCCTCCTTCAGCAACTCGATCTTGCGGCCGTTGACGCCGCCGCCAGCGTTGATCTCGTCTACAGCGAGATCGACGGCCTGCACGGCAAACTCGCCGAGCGGACCGAGGAAGCCGGTGCGCGGCGTGAGGTGGCCGATACGGATCACATCGGACTGGCCGTAGCTGATGTACGGAAAGCCGGCGATTCCGGTCGCGGCTCCGGCCAGTGCACCCTTGATGACGGTGCGGCGGGAAATACCCTTGCGCTCACTCATGTCGCTCCTCCTCCTCGTTCGCGAATGACTGCGCCGGTGGCCATGCGTGCGCCGGTGCGCAGCGGTGTTTGGTGAAAGCCTCGGACCATGCGTTCTCGTGCGCACGGTCGGGGCCGCGCTTGACCGCAACTGTGATCACAGTTTATGGTAGGACGCGCCCGGCAGGAAAGTCAACGAGCGATGCAACAACCCGCGCCACGACCCGCGCCATCCGCGCATCCCCCCCGTTCCGCGGCGAGCCCAAGCCCGCCCGCCACCCTCGGGCGTGAGGTGCATCGACAACTGCGCGAGCTGCTGGTCACCGGCGTACTCTCGCCGGGCGAGAAGTTGTCGCTGCGCACCATCGCCGCGCGCCTCGGGGTGTCGGTGCAGCCGGTGCGCGAAGCGGTATCGCGCCTCGTGGCCGATCGCGCTCTCGAAGTACTGCCCAACCGTGCGGTGCGGGTGCCGGTACTGTCGCTGCCCCAATTTCGCGAGCTCACGGTGATCCGGCTCGCGATCGAGGGATTTGCTGCGCAGCAGGCCGCCGCGAGCCGCACGAGTGGCGACCTCAAGGCCATGCGCGCCGAGGCCCGCGCGTTTCGCCGCGAGCGGGCCCGGTCGGCGCTGGACCTGGCGGTGGCAGTGGCTTCCAACCAGGCGTTGCATTTCGCGGTGTACCGCGCCGCCGGACTTCCGGAGCTCTTGCCCATCATCGAGGGTCTATGGCTGCGGGTCGGCCCGGTGCTGAACCTCGACATGCGCTCAAACGTGGCGCGGGTGCGCATCGGCCGGGCGCATCGCTGCCACGAGGACCTGATCGCCGCGATCGCGCGACGGGATACCCGTGCGGCGCGGGCCGCGCTCGTCGCGGACATTGCCGAGGCGGCACGCTACATCGAGTCCTGCGGGGTGTTACCCGCGGGCAACAACGGGACGCGAAGGTGATCCATGGATCTCGACATTCGTAATCTCCGGGTGATGATCACTGCCGGCGCTGCCGGCATCGGTCTCGCCATCGCCCGCGCTTTTGTGCGCGAGGGTGCCAAGGTGCACGTCTGCGATGTCGACCACGACGCCCTGGCGCGGCTCTCCCGTGCGGATGCGTCGATCGGCAGTAGCGTTTGCGATGTTGCCGATCGTGCGGCCGTGGCGCGATTCTTCGAGGAGGGGATCGCGCGACTGGGTGGCCTGGATTGCCTGGTCAACAATGCCGGCATCGCCGGACCTACGGGCAAGGTCGACGAGATCGATCCCGAGGCTTGGGACCGCTGTCTCGCCATCGACCTGACCGGCCAGTTCAACTGCGTTCGTCTCGCGGTGCCGCACCTGCGTCGCTCGACCAACGCCAGTGTGATGAACGTGTCGTCGCTCGCCGGGCGCCTCGGCTTTGCCTTGCGAACACCCTATGCCGCCGCCAAGTGGGGCGTGGTCGGGCTGTCGCGCTCGCTCGCCATCGAGCTCGGCCCGGACAACATCCGGGTGAATGCGCTGCTGCCAGGAATCATCGCCGGGGAGCGTCAGCAACGCGTCCTGACGGCGAAGGCACAGGCGCGTGGCATCAGCTTCGAGGAGATGGAACGGACCGCGTTCTCCTACACATCGCTCAAGGCCTATGTCACCCCCGAGCAGCTCGCCGACCTGGTGGCGTTCGTGGCGAGCCCGCGGGGCCGGATGATCTCCGGCCAGGCGCTTTCGGTGTGCGGGGACACCAACATGCTGGGCTGAACGCCGCTGTTGCAATGGTCGGGGGCGCGCGGGCGGCTATTATGGAGCTTTCGCCACGCGCGCCGTCGCGCGTCTCCCGTTGCCCGTCCCCGTCCCCCGTCACCGTGCCGGAATTCCTCGAGCTCGCGCTGCATTTCGACCGTCATCTCGGCAGTGTCATCGCCGAGCACGGCACGCTGGTCTATCTCCTGCTGTTCGCGATCGTATTCGTGGAGATCGCCTTCCTGCCGCTGTTCTTCCTCCCCGGCGATCCACTGATTTTCATCTGCGGCGCATTCTGCGCTAAGGGTGGGCTCGATATCCGCATCACCTTGCCGGTGCTGTTCGCGGCCACGGTGGCGGGCAGCCTGGTGAACTTCGGGATCGGACTTCGCATCGGTGAGAATGTCGATCGTCATCAGTATCGGTGGCTCAATCGCGACGCGCTCGACCGGACCCGGGCGTTCTTCGAGACCTGGGGCCGCTGGACCTTTCTGGTCTCGCCCTTCCTGGCCGTGATCCGGACCTTTGCACCGTTCGTCGCGGGAGTAGCGCGGATGTCACCCGGCCGGTTCGTTACTTCGGTGACGGCTGGCGCCGCCCTGTGGGTGCTGGTGCTGGTACCGGCCGGTTACTGGTTCGGCAACATCCCAATCGTGCATGATCACCTGGCCGCCATCGTGTTGGCCGGCATCGGCCTCGGCACGGGCTCGCTTCTCGTGACCATGCTGTGGCGCAGGGTTCGCCGGCGACGCTGATCTGGCGTGGCGGCCCACTCTTTCAGGAGGCAAACGATTATGCGCGAACACAAGATCGCCGCCATCCCCGGTGACGGCATCGGAGTGGAAGTCATCGGCGCGGGCCTCGAAGTGCTCGATTCGCTCGCTAACCTCGACGGCACGTTTCGTTTCGCGGTCGAGACGTTTCCGTGGAGCTCGGATTACTACCTTGAGCACGGCGCGTACATTCCCGAAGGCGGGCTCGACCGCCTGCGTACGTTCGACGCCATCTTTTTCGGGGCCGTCGGCAGCACCCGCGTGCCGGACCACGTGTCGCTGTGGGGTCTGCGGCTACCGATCTGCCAGGGCTTCGACCAATACGCCAACGTGCGTCCGGCCAGGGTGCTGCCTGGCGTGCAGAGTCCGCTGCGCGACAGTATCGGCGTGGACTGGGTAATCATCCGCGAAAACTCCGAAGGCGAGTACGCGGGCAACGGCGGGCGCGTACACCGAGGCCTGCCCGAGGAAGTGGCGACGGAAACCTCGGTGTTCACCCGGGCCGGTGTCGAGCGCATTCACCGCTTCGCATTCGAGCTCGCCAACAAGCGTCCGCGGCGGCACTTGACGCTGGTGACAAAATCCAACGCCCAGCGCTTCGGCATGGTGATGTGGGACGAGATCTTCTACGAGGTCGCGCGGGACTTTCCTGAGGTGACCTTCGACCGCGAGCTGGTCGACGCCATGACCACCCGCATGGTTGGCAAGCCGCAGACGATCGATGTCGTCGTGGCGACCAACCTCCACGCCGACATCCTCTCTGACCTCGCCGCGGCGCTGGCCGGCAGCCTGGGGATCGCGCCGACGGCGAACCTCAATCCCGAGCGACGTTTTCCCTCGATGTTCGAGCCGATCCACGGCTCGGCCTTCGACATCGTCGGCAAGGGTGTTGCCAATCCGATCGCGACCTTCTGGACCGCCGCCATGATGCTCGAGCACCTGGGCGAGGCGAGTGCCTCGGGTCGTTTGATGCGGGCGGTGGAAAAAGTCACCGGCAGCGGACCTCGTACGCCCGATCTCGGCGGCAAGGCGGGGACGGTGGAGGTGACCCGCGCGGTCTGCGACGCGTTACGCACGGCATAACGCATTAGGCACCAGGCATAACGCGCGGGCGCCGCGCGCGCCGCGACAAGCCGCCGCCTCAGTCGCCCGGTACGCCGGCGCGCTCCCGCGCGGGGCGCTTGCGCCGTGCCCCGCGCCAGTACGCGGGAACGTCGTCCCGATACTTGCGCTGCACGAGATTGGCGACCAGTCCGGTCCAACCGGTCTGGTGAGCGGCACCCAGGCCGAGCCCGGTCTCGGCGTGGAAGTATTCGTGGAAGAGCAGGAGGTCGCGCCATGCCGGGTCGTGGTCGAACGGACTGTCCGATGGCAGGGCGGGAATGTGGCCGTCACGGTCGCGCCGGAAGAGATCGACCAGGCGCGTCGACAACAGGTTGGCGATGGCCTTCAGGGTGAGCGGCTCCGCCGCGAGCGCCGGCACGTGCAACGTGTAAGCGTCGCCGAGATAGCGGTGGAATTTCTCGATGGTCTGGATGAGCACGTAGTTGGTGGGCATCCAGACCGGCCCGCGCCAGTTGGAGTTGCCGCCGAACAACGGCGAGTTCGACTCGCCGGGCACGTACTCGATCATCGTCGCCCCGAGGCCGGGAATGTCGCCGAGGTGCTGGTGGTCGCGGTGGACCCGCGACACGCTGCGCACGCCATGCGGCGACAGGAACTCGTCCTCGGCCAGCAGGTGTTGCAGGATCGGCGCGAGCATGGCCGCGTCGACCAGCGCAAGCAAACGTTCGCCGCGTTCGTTGCCGTGGTGCGGGCAGGCGCAAACCGTGTGGCCGTCGAACACCCCGCCGCCGTGCGCGGCCAGCTTGGCTGCGAATCGGGGCGCGCGCTCGAGCAGGCGCGCATCGACGATCTCGCAGGCGAACAGCGGAATGATGCCCACCCACGAGAACACGTCGATGCGTCGCCCGCGCCCATCCGGGCCCACCACCACGTCCTTGAAAAAGCCATCGCCCGGATCCCATAGCGACACCCCGCCAACGGGGTCGCCGTGTCCGGCGATGGTGTGGGCGATGGCGAGGAACTGCTGGTGGCACTGGATGGCGATGTCCTCGTAGTCGGAGTTTTCCGCAGCGAGCTCGAGCGCCATGACCGTCATGTTGAGGGCGAACATCGCCATCCAGCCGGTCGCATCGGCCTGCTTCAAGGCGTATCCGGTCGGCAGCGCCTGCGAACGGTCGTAGACCGAGATGTTGTCGAGGCCGAGGAACCCGCCTTCGAAAAGGTTGTGGCCATCCGCATCCTTGCGGTTGAGCCACCACGCATAGTTGAGCAGCAGCTTGTTCATCACCCGTTGTAGGAAGCCGACGTCGGCACGCCCGTGCTGGACCCGGTCGGCGCGGAACACCTTGAGCGCCGCCCAGGCCAGCACGGGCGGATTGGCGTCGCCGAAGGCCCATTCGTACGCCGGCACCTGGCCGCTCGGGTGCAGGTAGTACTCCTTCAGCAAGAGCTCGACCTGGTCTTTGGCGAAATCGACATCGACCAGGGCCAGGGCCGCGCAATGGAAGGCGAGGTCCCAGGCGGCAAACCACGGGTACTCCCACGCATCGGGCATGGAGATGACGTGCGCGGCGGCCAGGTATCGCCAGTTGTGATTGCGCCCAAAGCGGCGCACGTCGGGCGGCGGCAGCAGGTCACCATCCAGCCAGCGCGCCACGTCGTAGTGGTAGAACTGCTTGTTCCAGATCATGCCGGCGAGCGCCTGTCGCAGGATGTTGCCGTCCTGGGCACTGGCCTCGGGCAGCAGCTCGTCGTAGAACACGCCGGCCTCGGCTTCGCGCTGGGCGAAGATCACGTCGCGCTGGGTGAAGGGTGTCGCGAGCGGTGCCGCCGACAGCGCGAGACCGATGGTCACGGCGTGCCCGGGCTCTGCCGTGACCACGTGCCGCGCCGCGCAGCGGGTGCCGGTCCGCTCCGGATTGACGGCGTCGTGCGCGCCGTCGACCACGTAGCGATGGAAGGCGTCCTTGACGTACGGGGACGCGTTCGGGACACCCCAGAGCCGCGCGGTGTTGGTTTCGTTGTCGGTGAACAGCACCTCGGCCGACGTGCGTCCGTAGAGGTGGTACGTGCCGAGCGCGGCATGCTCCGCGCGGACCGCCCAATGCCCATCCGCCGGAGGTGCTGCCGACAGGATGCGCGGCCGTGGAGCATCCGTCTCCCACGACCAGGTGTTGCGGAACCAGAGCGTCGGCAGCACCTCGAGGGTCGCCGTCGCGCTGCCCCGGTTGGTGACGATAATGCGGATGTGGATGACGTCCGGTGCCGCCTTGGCATAGCGCACCTCCACATCCCAGTGCCCCTCGGCGAACACACCGGTGTCGAGCAGCGAGTAAGGTGGATCGTCGCGGGTCCGACGGGCGTTCTCCTCGACCAGCGCGCGGTAGGGAAACGCCGACTGCGGATACTTGTAGAGATAGCGCAGGAAGGCATGGCTCGGCGTCGCGTCGAGGTAGAAGTAGCACTCCTTGACGTCCTCGCCGTGATTGCCTTCCGGACCGGTCAGGCCGAAGGCGCGCTCCTTCAGGATCGGATCGCGACCATTCCACAGCGCCAGGGCAAAGCACAGTTGGCCGGCTTCGTCACAGATTCCGCCCAGGCCATCCTCGTTCCAGCGGTAGACACGCGAGCGCGCCTGGTCGTGGGTGAAGGCGCGCCACGCGTCGCCGGTGGCGCTGTAGTCCTCGCGGACCGTGCCCCAGGCGCGCTCGGCAAGATAGGGACCCCACAGCCGCCAGTTCGCCTGCCCGGCGCGTTGCGCGGCGAGGCGCTGCTGCTCGGCATTGGGACGCGGACGCGTAGGCACGAAGTTTGGTCGAAAGGCGCTGCACGCGGTCAGCGTGCGCTGCGCGTGTGAGTCGGCGTTTAGTCGCGGCGGCGGCGCTGCCGCTTACGCCGGCGGCGCCGCCGCCGGGCGGGTACCGTCGCCGCGCAGGAAATCGAAGTCGCAACCGTGCTCGGCCTGCAGCACGTGCTGCAGGTAGAGTTGGTGATAGCCGCGCTCGGCAGGCACGGCCGGGGCACGCCACGCCGCGCGACGGCGACCGAGCTCGGCGTGGTCGACCAGGAGATCGAGGCGCCGGTCGCGCACCGACAGCCGGATGCGATCGCCATCTCGAACCAGGGCGAGCGGCCCGCCGACCGCGGCTTCGGGCGACACGTGCAGCACGATCGTGCCGAACGCGGTGCCGCTCATGCGCGCGTCGGAGATTCGCACCATGTCCTTGACCCCGGCCCGGGCGAGTTTGGTAGGAATTGGCAGGTAGCCGGCCTCCGGCATGGCGTAGCCGCTCCGCGGTCCCGCATTCTGCAGCACCAGCATGTCGTCGGCGGTCACGTCGAGGTCGGGCGCATCGATGCGCCGGGCCAGGTCGTCGAGGGACGTGAACACCACTGCCCGGGCTTCGCGCTCGAACAGCCGAGGATCGGCAGCCGAGCGCTTGATGATGGCGCCGTTCGGGGCGAGCGAGCCGAACAGGGCGGCCAGCCCACCGTGGGGCTGGTACGGATCGGCGAGCGTTCGCACCACAGCGCGGTCGACCCACGGCGCATCGCCGGCGAGGCGCTCGCCGAGGGTTTCTCCGGTCACGGTCAGGCAGTCGAGGTGCAGCAGCGGCCGCAACTCGCGCAGCACCGCGCCGATGCCGCCTGCCGCATGCAGGTCCGACATGTAATGCGGGCCGGTGGGCTTCAAGTCGACGAGCACCGGGGTCGAGTCCGAGAGCGCATTCACCTGGGTCAATGGCACCTCGATGCCGGCGCGCCCGGCAAGGGCGGTGAGATGGATCAGTGCATTGGTGGAGCCGCCGATGGCGAGCAGCACCCGCAGGGCATTCTCCACCGACTGCGCGGTAACGATGGCTCGCGGTCGGATCGGGTTCTTGACCAGCGCCATGGCGACCCGGCCGCTCGCTTCGGCCGCGCGCAGCCGGTCGGCATGGACTGCGGGAATGGCGGCCGTCCCTGGCAAGGCAATGCCGAGGGTCTCGGCGATCGCGGCCATGGTGCTCGCGGTGCCCATCACCGCACAGGTGCCGGCGGTCGTCGCCAGATTGCCTTCGATCTCGCCGATCGCACGCGCGTCGATTTCCCCCGAACGGTATTTCGCCCAGAACCGCCGGCAATCGGTGCACGCCCCGAGTCGCTCGCCCTGGAACGGCATGGGCAGCATCGGCCCGGCGACGAGTTGCACCGCGGGGACATCGGCCGACACGGCGCCCATCAGCAGCGCGGGCACGGTCTTGTCGCAACCGCCGACCAGCACCACCGCGTCCATCGGCTGCGCCCGGATCATCTCCTCGACGTCGATCGCCATGAGGTTTCTGAACATCATGCTGGTCGGATGCAGAAAGACTTCCCCAAGCGAGATAGTTGGGAAATCGAGCGGCAATCCGCCGGCGGCGAGCACGCCACGCTTCACTGCATCGACGAGCTCGGGCATGTGCCGGTGGCAGTTGTTGAAGCCGCTGGCCGACTGGGCGATGCCGACGATCGGCCGCGCGAGCATGTCGGGCGAGAGGCCCGTCGAGCGCGCGAACGAGCGGCGAAGATAGAGCGAGAAATCAGCGTCGCCGTAGTTGGTGAGTCCGCGCGCGAAGCCGTGTGGAGCGGTCATGGTGCATTCCGAGTGGAGTGGTGCCAAGGGATTCTAGACCTGCGGGGCTCGCCGGCCTCGCGCATACGTCAACGCGCCGCCGCGACGCGGGACCCGGGCTCACCGTCCGGCGAGGGTGGCGCTCACCCACGCGCAGACCGCTCCCGGGCCGCGAAATTCGTCGACCGAGCGTGCCGGTATGTCGGGGTGGAATTCGTTCCACAGCTTGGCGAGCGTACTTCCGGGACCGATCTCGAGCACGCAGCGCGGCCGGCGTTCGACGATCGAATCCATGGACTGCGCCCAGCGCACCGGCTGGGCGAGCTGTGACGCGAGCGCAGTGCGCAACCTCGCCGCGTCACGCGTTGCCGCGCCGGTGAGATTGCACACCAGCGCCGCGTGCGGTCGGGCGAATGGCACCGCGTCGACCCGCGCGGCAAAATCGGTCGCGGCTGCCGACATCCACGGCGTGTGCGACGCGACCCGCACGGCAAGGCGCTGGCAGCGTGCCCCCTCGCCGGCAAGTTCGTGCGCCGCGGCGTCGAGCGCCTGCGCCAGGCCGCCCAGCACCCGGCGATCCGCCGCGATCTCGATGGCGATCGCGAGGTCGTGGCGGGCGCACGCCGCGGCGATGATCGCCTCCCCCACGCCGGCCACCGCCAGCAGCCCCGTGTCCTTGCCGGCGACGCTATGCTCCATGGCTGCGGCGCGCTGCTCGGCGAGGTCGAGTGCCGACGTGCCGTCGAACACCCCCGCGACCGCGAACGCGGGCAACTCACCGACGCTGTAGCCCGCGATGATGGCGGGCGAGGGCAGTCGCGCCACGAGGCACTGCCAGGTCGCCACGCACATCCCCGTGAGCAGCACCTGGGCGTTGTGGTTGCGCGTGGCCCAGGCCGCATCGTCGAGGCGCGCCCGCCAATCGTGCCCCAATCGTGCAGCCATGTGATCGAGCATGGACCGAGCCTCCGGCTGGGCGTCGAGCCAGCCCAGCATTGCCGGGTGCTGGGTGCCCTGTCCCGGGAAGAGCAGGGCAAGGGTCATGCGTTGGGCACCGACCGATCTACCGCCACAGCCACCGCGACCGCCATAGGCGCCGTCATCGCCACTGTCGCTGTCGTTAGCGTTGTCGTCGGCGCGCATACGCGTTGCAGCCAGCACGCCGCGCCGAGAAGGTCGGCCGAGCCTCCGGGCGAGAGGTTGCGTGCGACGAAGGCACGATGCACGCGCCGCGCATGGGCGTGACCGTCGGGCCGGCTGGCGCCGCCCGCGGTGAGGAAGTCGCGTGCCGCGCGG
>JBDSND010000175.1:0-30076 GCA_039915505.1 Casimicrobiaceae bacterium | reverse complement strand
GCCGATCTCGAGCACCCGGGCGCCGCGCGAGAGCCGCAACTCCTGCAGCACGCGCGCCTCCATCTTCGGCGTCCACATCCGCTCGCCGTTCGGCAACGGGATCTCGAGATCGGCGAAGGCCAACGCGCGATACGCCGGCGGGACGAAATCCTCGCGCTTCACGACGAACAGAAGGTCGAGCACACCGGGATCGAGGACCTCCCAGGTGCGGATCTGCTGCTCGACCATATTGAAGCGGGCTTGTTCGATGTCCATTGCGCTGTTCGAAACGGAGAGGGTCGTCACGCCGCTCGAGGATGGGACACGCGACGCCCGCGCTCGCCACCGGGATGATCGACCCTGGGGATGGCGCCCCACGGAGGGGACACATCGGCCAAGGAACCCATTGGCCCAGGACCGTCAAATGACCGTTGGTCAGTTATTATCGATCCGCGATTATCCCACGTCAATCCGCGGGGCCGGCTGCGATCGAGGCCGAAGCGATGGGTGCCCGCCGCGCCCGGCGCTGTGTGGTCCACCCGTCGAGGTAGGCATACAGCACCGGCACCACCACCAGGGTGAGCAGCGTGCTGGTGACCACCCCGCCGATGATGGCGCGGCCCATTGGTGCCTGGGTTTCACCGCCTTCTCCGAGGCCGAGGGCGAGCGGCAGCATGCCGCCCAGCATCGCCGCGGTGGTCATCAGGATGGGCCGTAGCCGCACCTGACCCGCCTCTTGCAGGGCATCGTGCAGCGCGCTCCCGGCCCGGCGCGCACGGTTGGCGAAATCCACCAGCAGGATCGCATTCTTGGTGACGAGCCCCATCAGCATGATGAAGCCGATGATGGAAAAGATGTTGAGGGTCGTGCCGGTGAGGAGCAGTGCCAGGAAGACGCCGATGAGCGAGAACGGCAGCGACGCCATAATCACCAGCGGTTGGGTGAAACTGGCGAACTGCGAGGCGAGGATCAGGTAGATGAAGACGATGGCGAGCGCAAGCGCAGCGACCGCCGCCCGAAACGAATCCTTCATGTCCTGCTGCTGTCCGCCGATGGAAAAGCGGTAGCCGGCCGGGAGGGTCGTCGCCTGCACGATCCTTTCGACATCGCTGCCGACGTCCCCGGCTGCCCGTCCCTCCACCGACGCATAGAGCGCAACGCGGCGCTTCAGCTCCTGGCGCTTGATGATCTGCGGACTCGTGGTGGCGACGATGTCGGCGACCTGGCGAAGCGGCACCATGCGCGGGGCGCCATCGGGCCCGATCCGCGTCGAGGTCACGTACAGGTTGGCCAGATCGGACGCGAGCGCGCGGTCCTTCCTGGCGAGCTGTAGGTTCACTTCGTAGTTCTGCCCGTCGGGTGCCTGCCAGTACGTCACCGTGTCGCCGGCGAGCAGCGGCCGAAGCGCACTGCCAACCTGCTCGACCGTGATACCCAGGTCCGCGGCGGCAGCTGGGTTCATGCGCACCGACAGCGCCGGATTCGCGGCCTTGTCCGACGTCTCGAGATCGGCGATGCCCGGAACCCTCGCAACCTTGGCCGCGAAGTCCTTCATGAGCGCGGACAATGTGTCCGGATCGGGGCCGAGGATGTTGACGAAGATCGGCCGATCGAAGCCCACCGAGAGCTCGATGCCGGCCAGGGGACGAAGGGCAGCGCGGATGGCGCGCTCGAGATCCTTCTGGGAACGCGCGCGCTCGGTACGCGGCTTGAGCCGCAGGTTCACCCTCGCGTAGTTGCGTCCCTCCTCAGTCCCCACGGTGGTCATGGCGAGGTCGATCTCAGGAAACGCGTGCAGGGCAGCCTCGACCTGCTGCACCTTACCGTCGGTGTATTCCAGGCTGGAGCCCACCGGCGTATTGAGACGCAGCGACAGGAACCCCTGGTCACTCTCCGGCACGAACTCCGTTCCCACAAGCGGAACGACCAGGAAGCTCGCGAGCAACACACCCAGGGCGAGGAGCAGCACCCGCAAGCGGTGGTGCAACGCCCAGTCGAGCACGTCGCCATAGAGCGCGTGGACACCATCGATGGCAGCGTCCACCCTGGACATGAGCCGCGCCAGCCAAGGTGCTCGCGAAAACCGCGACCCGGGGGGGTCACGCCAGACCGAGGAGAGCATCGGGTCGAGGGTGAAGCTCACAAACAGCGACACCAGCACCGCCACCGTGACCGTGAGACCGAACTGGAAGAAGAACCGGCCGATGAGACCGCTCATGAACGCAATGGGCACGAACACCGCGACGATCGCGAACGTCGTGGCCATGACGGCCAGGCCGATCTCGTCGGTGCCCTCGCGCGCCGCCTCGACGTGCGACTTGCCCATGGCAAGGTGGCGCACGATGTTCTCGCGCACCACGATCGCATCGTCGATCAGGAGTCCAATGCACAGCGACAGGGCCATCAGGGTCAGGAAGTTCAGGCTAAAGCCGAAGGCCTGGATGGCGATGAACGTCGTGATGACCGCGATGGGCAGGGTGAGTCCGGTGATCACGGTGCTGCGCCAGCTGCCGAGGAACAGGAACACGATCAGCACCGTGAGCAACGCCCCTTCGACGATGGTCTGCTTGACCCGGTCGACGCTCGCTTCCACCGCGTCCGCACTGGAATAGGCGATCCGCAGCTCCACGTCGACGGGGAGGCGCTTGGAGAGCTCCTGCACGGCCTCGCGGATGCCGGCCCCAGTTTCGACGATGTTGGCGTCCTGCGCCTTTTGCAGGTCGAGGGTGATCGCGGGCCGGCCGTTGATGCGTGCGAGGGAGGTTTCCTCCTTCTCGCCGTCGATGACCCGCGCGACCTCGCCGAGATAGACCGGTGCGCCGCCCTGCCGCGCCACCACTACCCGTGCAAACTGGGCGGGTTCGCGGAAGCGGCCCTCGACCCGCACCAGCGCGTCGGTAGCGCCGTGCGAGATGCGCCCGGCCGGCATGTCCTGGTTCGCGGCCTTGATCGCGGCGATCACCCGGTCGATGCCGATACCGAGCGCAGCGAGCGCCACGGGCTTCATCTGGATCAGGATCTGCCGCGGCACCCGGCCGTTGACATCGATGCGCGCCACGCCCGGCACGTTCTCGAGGCCCTTGACGATGGTCTGGTCGGTGAGAGCGGTGAGCTCGCGCGGCGACAGCGTGGGCGACATCACCGCCACTGTGGCCACCGGCTGGGTATTCTCGTTGTCGGCGCGGATCACCATCGGATCCTTCACGTCGCGCGGGAACGCCGGCCGCACCTGCGCCACCTTGTCGCGCACGTCCTGCATCGCCCGCGCCATGTCCGTCGACAACCGGAACTCGGCAAATACCTGGCTCTGGCCCTCGAGGGAGTTCGACCGGATGAGCTTCACGCCCGCAACGGTGTTGATGGCGTACTCGAGCGGCTTGGTCACGTCGGTCTCGACCGACTCGGGCGCGGCGCCGGGGTACTGGGTCAGTACCAGCACGAACGGCAGGCTGACATCGGGCATCTGCTCGACGCGCAGACGCTGGTACGCGAACAGCCCGAGCACGGTCAACCCGACCATCACCATCGTGGCGAAGACCGGATTGCGGATGGAAACGCGGGTGATCCACATGGCGTTGCGCTAGGCCCTCGTCATACTGCGCAGCAGTCCGGAACCGTTGCGCATTGGTCGACGATGCATCGGTCAGCTCGACCGGGTGGAAGCGCCGCCGGCGCGCACGATCGCCGGGGCACCTTCGCGGAGGTTGTCGAAGCGCGACGCGAGGACATCGAGGTCCACCGGCAACTCCGAACGGATCTCCACGATCCCCGCCTCGTCGTCGCGCCGGCCCACGAGCACGCTGCGCCGCTCGAGGCGCCCGGCGCGGACCGTCCAGACGTAGGTCTGCCCACCTTCGGCGCGCAGCGCCGTGAGCGGCAAGGTCGGCAGGGGCGCCGCCGCGGCAAGTCCGACGCGCCCCGTGGCATACATGCCTCCCTTGAGGGCCTGGTCGCGATTGGCGATGCCCACGTACACGACGATCGCCCGGGTACCGGCCTCCGTCGCGGGATTGATGCGCTCGATCCGCCCGGCGAAGCGTCGGTCGAAGCCATCGACGGTGAGCTCCACGGGCATGCCGACGGCGAGTTCCGGCACATCGCCGGCCGGCACCATCGCCTGCAGCTCGAGCTGGGTCAGGTCGACGATGGTCACGACCGGACTGTCGAACGCGACCTTTTCCCCGGGCTGCACGTGCCGCCTGGCGACGATGCCGGCAATCGGGGCGACCACCATCGCATCGGCAAGCGCATTGCGCGCGATCTGCACCTGGGCTTCCGCCGACTTCACACCGCCCTTGGCGACGTTGTAGCCGGACTCGCTGTTGTCGTAGGCGTTGCGGGAGATGAAATTCCGCGACAGGAGCGCCAGGTTCATCTGCTGGGTCTTCTCGGCGAGCGCGAACTGGGCCCGCGCCGCCTCGAGCGCCCCCGTGCGGTCGACGAGCTTGGCCTCCAGGTCGGCCGTGTCGATCCTGGCGAGGGTATCGCCGGCCCGGACGGATTGTCCCTCGCGCACGGCGAGCGCCCTGATGTCGCCGGACACCTTCGCCTTCACCACCGCCGCGTTGAGCGGTTGCAGGGCGCCCGCCAGCGGCAGCCAGCGGGCGAGCGCGCGCGACTCGAGGCGTGCGATGTCCTGCGGCGTGAACTCAAGGGTCACCACGCCGTCGGTCTTGGGGGGATGCGCCGCCCGGTATGCCTGGTAGGCCGCGGCGGAGGCGATCGCCACCACCACGACCATGCCGATCGCGACGGCGATCAGGCGCCGTCGCCTCCCTGCTGTTCTCATGATTGCCTCGACGACGCCGGTGGGCGTCCCTCGTCACGTACGCAGCGCGTCGGCCGACGCCGCGGGCTCGTGGCCCTGCCGCGGGTTGCCGCCACCTGCCTTGGATGCAGCGGCGGGCGTTTTTGGATTCGCGACTGTAATGGTCCGGACAGTGGAGTTCAAGCGTGGCCGCGACGAAACGCCGCCGGCGGTGGCGGACCGGCTGCCGGCGGCCCCGAGGCGCTCGATTGACAGCCCTACGAGCGAGCCCAATAATGCTTCGTTACACCCCCCGCCCTCAAGCTCTCCCGGAGACCCACGAATGAAAATGACCCATCAGCTCGGCTTCACGATGCTCTCCGCCGTTATCCTGGCGATGTACGGCTGCGGCAAGGAAGAACCCAAGAAAGCCGAAACGAAGGCCCCGGCAGCAACCACCGCCGCGCCGTCGCCGGCGGCCGACACCACGACGGTGATCATCGGTCATGTCGGCCCGCTCACCGGCGGCATCGCCCACCTTGGCAAGGACAACGAGAATGGCGCGCGCCTTGCGGTCGAGCAAGCCAACGCCAAGAACATGAAGATCGGCGGCAAGACGGTCAAGTTCGAGCTTATGGGCGAGGACGATCAGGCCGATCCGAAGCTCGGGCCGACGATCGCCCAGAAGTTCGCCGACGCCAAGGCGGCCGGCGTGGTGGGCCATCTCAACTCGGGGGTCACGATCCCGGCATCCGCGGTGTATAGCCAGGCAAATCTGCCGATGATCTCCCCGTCGGCGACCAACCCCAAGCTCACCGAGCAGGGCTTCAAGGGCATCTTCCGGGTGGTCGGCCGCGATGATCAGCAGGGCCCCGCGGTGGCTCAATACCTCGAATCGATGAAGATCAAGAAGGTCGCGGTGGTCGACGACGCAACCGCCTACGGCGAGGGCCTCGCCAACGAGGTCGAAAAGACCCTCAAATCCGGCGGGGTCAACATCGTCGCGCGCGAGAAGACTAACGACAAGGCCACCGACTTCAAGGCGATCCTGACCAAGATGAAGGGCAAGTCACCCGACGCCGTGTTCTATGGCGGCATGGACGCTACCGGCGGGCCGATGCTGAAACAGGCGCGCGAGCTCGGCATCAAGGCCGTGTTCGCCTTCGGTGATGGCGCCTGTACCGACAAGATGAAGGAGCTCGCCGGCGACCAGGCCGCGCAGGGGTTCATCTGCTCGCAGGCTGGCCTGCCGGTGCAAGCCGCGAGCAAGAGCTTCCTCGATGCGTACAAGGCCAAGTACAACGTCGATCCGATCATCTACGCGCCGTTCTCTTACGATGCCGCCAACCTACTGATCGCGGCCATGCAAAAGGCCGACTCGACGGATCCCGCCAAGTACCTGCCGGAACTGCAGAAGATCAGCTACAACGGCGCGACGGGCCACATCGAGTTCGACGACAAGGGCGACCGTAAGAATGCCGAGATCACCATCTTCACCATGAAAGACGGCAAGCTCGACCCGGTCGCGGTGGTCAAGGGTGGCAAGAGCGTCGCATTCGACGCATTCATGAAGGATATGGCCGGCTCCGCCACGACCGCCGCTGCCGCGACCCCCGCCGGGGACATGAAGAAGGACGACAAGGCCGGCGAGATGAAGAAGGACGACATGAAGAAGGATGCCGCCAAGAAATAGGCACGGCCGCCTGCGGTCAACACGGCGCCCCGAAACGGGCGCCGTTTTTTTGGTCGCGACCGGCGCGAAGTCGCCGCCGTGCACCGTTTTCGGTCGCGGCGTCCCGAGTAGAGGCGCCCAAGGTGCGTCTCGACCCCGCGCGCCCTGCGATTGCGTGTCCGCTTGCGGTGAGCATCCGAGGCGGGCAACAATGCAGCGCCATCGCCAACGGAGGATGCGTGGACACGTTCCTGCAGCAGATGATCAACGGCCTCACGCTCGGCAGCGTGTATGCCATCGTAGCCTTGGGCTACACGATGGTCTACGGCATCATCCAGCTCATTAATTTCGCACACGGCGAGGTGGTGATGATCGGGGCGATGGTGGCCTATACCACCATCGTGGTCATGACCGGCGCAGAGGTGCCACTCCCGGCGGTGGTGATCGTGCTGATCGGCACCCTGGTGGCGATTCCCGTCTGCATGGCGGTCGGCTATACCCTGGAGCGGGTGGCCTATCGCCCCCTGCGCGGCGCGCCTCGGCTCGCGCCGCTCATCACCGCGATCGGGCTTTCCATCATCCTGCAGCACCTGGCGATGATCATCTGGAGCCGCAATCCCCTCGCCTACCCGCAGATCATCAAGATCACCCTCTTCCACCTCACCAGCACGCCGAACGGCGCCGCCATCACCAACGTGCAGATAGTCATCATCGGCACGTCCCTGGCGATGATGGGTGGCCTACTGGCCCTCATCTATCGCACCAAGCTCGGCGTGGCCATGCGGGCGACGGCGCAGAACCAGCAGGTCGCCGGCCTGATGGGCATCGACATCAACAAGGTGATCTCCCTCACCTTCGTGATCGGCGCGGGACTCGGGGCGGTTGCCGGGGTGATGGTCGGCACGTACTACGGCATCGCCCAATATCAGATGGGCTTCCTGCTCGGGCTCAAGGCATTCTCCGCCGCCGTGCTGGGTGGCATCGGCAACGTGGCCGGGGCCATGCTCGGCGGCATGCTGCTCGGGATCATCGAGGCGCTGGGCGCCGGCTACGTCGGCGATCTGACCAACCTGTGCCAGATCGCCCACTGGTCCGACGCCATCGCAGCCCGCTGCGTCGACAACCCCAATCTCACCCTGTTCGGCAGCAACTACCAGGACGTGTTCGCCTTCCTGGTGCTGATCGCGGTGCTGGTGTTCCGGCCTTCCGGCCTGCTGGGCGAACGGGTGTCCGATCGTGCGTAGGGTCCCCGTCGCGGCCGACAGGATGGACACGGCGCAGGGCGGCATACCTGGGCGAGTTGGCACGCCATGGCCGGTCCCCGACGTGGTCGAGAGGATGGTCACGGCATGGGAGGCCATGCTATGACGCGCTCGTGGAGCGCTCTCAGGGTTCCCGGCGGCGCCTGGATCGGGGTGCTGTTGATCGCCGCGGCCCTGGTCATGCTGCCCTTCGCACTCGCGACCGTCGGCACGGCGTGGGTGCGCATCACCAACCTCGCGATCCTGTACGTGCTGCTCGCGCTCGGGCTCAACATCGTCGTGGGCTTCGCCGGCCTGCTCGACCTCGGCTACATCGCGTTCTATGCCGTGGGTGCGTACGTGTACGCATTGCTCGCGTCGCCGCACTTCGACCTGCATCTCCCCTTCTGGATCATCCTGCCCATCGGCGCCGCGGTCGCGTGCCTGTTCGGCGTGCTGCTGGGTGCGCCGACCTTGAAGCTGCGCGGCGACTACCTCGCCATCGTCACCCTCGGATTCGGAGAGATCATCCGGATCTTCCTCAACAACCTCTCGCTTCCCGTCAACATCACCAACGGCCCCCAAGGCATTACCCTGATCGATCCGTTCCGGTTGGGCAGCTTCAACTTCGCGACCACCGACAAATTCGCCGGCCTCGTCTTCTCCGGACCGATCAAGTACTACTACTTTCTGGTACTCCTCGCTCTGGCGGTGGTCGTCGTGAACCTGCGTCTGCAGAATTCGCGCATCGGTCGCGCCTGGGAGGCGATCCGCGAGGACGAGACCGCGGCCCGGGCGATGGGCATCAACACCCGCAACATGAAGCTCCTTGCCTTCGCCATGGGGGCGTCGTTCGGTGGCATCTCGGGCGGCGTGTTCTCAGCCACCCAGGGCTTCATCAGCCCCGAGAGCTTCGTGCTGGTCGAGTCGATCATGGTCCTGTCGATGGTGGTGCTCGGTGGCATGGGCAACGTTTGGGGCGTGATCCTGGGGGCAATCCTGCTGTCGTTCGTGCCCGAGGTCCTGCGCTATACCGTCGAACCCGTGCAGCGGGCCATCTTCGGGCGCATGCTCATCGAGCCCGAGGTGATCCGCATGCTGTTGTTCGGCCTCGCCCTGGTGCTGATGATGCTGTTTCGGCCCGCGGGCATCCTCCCTTCCGCGGTGCGCAAGCGCGAGCTGGAAGTCGTGGCCGAGAAGGCGCCGCTGCCGCGGCCGCGGTCGAAGGACGCGCATCGATGAGTGCCGGCGAGACGACCCGGAAGGCGCCGCCGCCGCGGCCGAGCGCGGAGGAGGCTGTCCACAACACCCGCCCCCCCTTGCTGCAGGCGAAGGGCATCACCAAGCGCTTCGGTGGCGTGCAGGCGCTTTCCGAGGTCAGCTTCACCATCGGCCAAGGCGAGATCTACGGCCTCATCGGTCCCAAGGGCGCCGGCAAGACTTCGCTTTTCAACGTCCTTACCGGCATCTACACACCCGATGGCGGCACGTTTCTATTCGATGGCCAGCCGCTGGTCGACCTCGCGCCGCATCGCGTCGCCGCACGCGGCATTGCCCGCACGTTCCAGAACATCCGGCTGTTCGCCAACCTGACGGCACTGGAGAACGTGATGATCGGCCGGCACGTGCGTACCAGCGCCGGGGTGCTGGGCGCGATTCTGCGCGACCAGCGGACCCGCGCCGAGGAGCAGGCGATCGCCAAGCGGGCGTCGGAGCTTTTGCGCTATGTGGGTGTGGCCGAACGGGCCAACACCCTCGCCAAGCATCTCGCCTACGGCGACCAGCGCCGGCTGGAGATCGCCCGCGCCCTCGCTACCGAGCCGAAGCTGCTGGCGCTGGACGAGCCTGCGGCGGGGATGAACGATACCGAGACGGCCAGCCTGCGCAATCTCCTCGAGGACATTCGCCGCGATGGCACCACCATCCTACTGATCGAGCACGACATGAAGCTGGTAATGCGCATCTGCGACCGCGTGCTGGTGCTCGACTACGGACGCAAGATCGCCGAGGGTAGTGCCGCCGAGGTGCAGAAGGACGCCACGGTGATCGCAGCCTACTTAGGCGGTGATCTCGAGACCGAAGGGAGCGGTTAGTGACCGGGGCAAACGCCAAGGCACAGCCGCTGCTCGAGCTCGACAAGCTCGAAGTCGCGTACGGCGGCATTCAGGCGGTCAAGGGCATCGACATCGTGGTCAGCGAGGGGGAACTCGTCTGTCTCATCGGCGCCAACGGCGCCGGCAAGACCACCACCCTCAAAGGCATCTGCGGCCTGCAGCCGGTGAAGCAGGGGTCGGTGCGCTACCGCGGCGAGACCATCACCGGCCGGCGCTCGTTCGAGATCGTGCGCATGGGCATCGCCATGGTGCCCGAAGGCCGCGGCGTGTTCGGCGCACTCACCATCGAAGAAAACCTGGCGATGGGTGCCTACATCCGCCATGACCGCGAAGCGATCCGCGACGACATCGAGCGGGTATTCACCATGTTCCCGCGACTCAAGGAGCGCCGCCGCCAGACTGCCGGAACGCTCTCGGGCGGCGAGCAGCAGATGCTCGCGATGGGCCGCGCTCTCATGTCGCGACCGGCGCTGCTCCTGCTAGACGAGCCGTCGATGGGCCTCGCGCCGCTGATGGTGCAGAAAGTCTTCGAGACGATCCGTACCGTCGCCGCCGAGGGCGTGACCATGCTGCTGATCGAGCAGAACGCCAAGCTCGCGCTGAACGTCAGCAACCGCGGCTACGTGATGGAATCCGGCGAGGTGACGCTTTCCGGCGAGTCCCGGGAGCTCCTCGACAACCCGGCAGTGCGCGCCGCCTACCTGGGCGAGACGACTTGATCCTGCGATGACCGAGTCGTCGCCGCCAGTACTTCCGCCCGGCTTCGAGCCACCGCGGGTCGTGCACCTGCGTGCCCACGCGGTGCCATGGCAGCACGCCCTGACCTGGTTCGAGGATGCCCTGCGGCTCGTCAAGCATCGCCCGGCGACATGGATCGCCCTGGCGGTGCTGGCGCTGCTGACCGAGATCGTCTTCCAGTTCCTGCCCGATCCGTGGCCGCTGCTATCCAAGGCGGCCGCGCCGCTCGTCGCCTGCGGCCTGCTGTTCGCCTCCGCGGCGGCCGACCGCAATACCGCCCCGCGCATCGACTACGCCGTCAAGGTGTTCCGAGCACCCGCAGCCACCATCGTCGCGATCGTACTGGCGAGTCTCGTCGCCTACCTCGCGGAGGTCTTCGCCGCATGGTGGATCGCCGATGCCAACCTGTTCCTCACCCACAGCGGCAACGACGATCTCACCGCGTCGGCATGGATCGGGGTGTACGCGATCGGGGTCCTCGCATCCCTGCCCGTGGCGTTCGTGCCGCTGCACGCCGTGTTCGAGCCCGTCGATGTACGCGAGGCGTTCGCGGCGAGCTGGCAGGCGTTCGTGCTGAACACCGGACCGCTGCTGGTGTATGCGGGGCTTTCGCTCGTGCTGCTCGCGTTCGGTCTCCTGACCATGGGGCTCGGGCTGGTGCTCGCGATGCCGATCTGGGCGGCGTCGTCGTACGCCGCCTGGCGGGACATCTTCGGCGTCGGCACGGCACCGGTGGTGGATTAGCCGCGGCGGGCACCGCACCCGGAGCGGGCGTCGCGGCCTGGTGCATCGCGCTCGGCGCAGGCGGTCGGAGGCCTCGCCTCGCGGCCGCGATCGGGAGCGATCTAACCGTCCGGGCGCCGAGGCTAAGCTGGAGCTAGAGCGAAGCCCGGCGCGTGAAGGCGCGCAGCCGCGGATCCGCCTCGACCACGTCGACGGCGACCTGGGTGACCCGTGCCGCCGGCGGTCCGCGGTGGCACCACGCGATCGCCCGCCCCACCACGTCAGCCTCGCCCTGCACACAGGCCTCGACGGTGCCGTCGGCGCAATTGCGGACCCACCCGACCGCACCCATGGCCGTCGCGGTCACGATCAGGCTCTCCCGGAAGCCGACGCCCTGCACGTGCCCAGCAACGACGACGCGTCGCGCGATCGTGGCCATCGGAAATCGGCTTCAGCGGTGGCCGATGCGTCGGGCGTAGAGCAGCAGCCCCGCCAGAGTCTTGCCGTCGGTGATCGCGCCACGATCGAGTGCCGCGAGCATCTCGTCGACGGAAAGGGTCACGATTTCGAGGAACTCGCCGGCATCGAGCTGCGATCCGACATGCGTCAATCCTTCGGCGAGGTACATCGCGATCGTTTCAGTGGAATAGGAAATGATGGGATAGATGACGCCGAGATACGTCCAGGTGGCCGCGGTATAGCCCGCTTCCTCGATGAGCTCGCGCCTGGCCGTCGTCAGCGCATCTTCGCCGGGATCAAGCTTGCCCGCAGGAAACTCCAGGAAGACCTGGCGATTGGCATAGCGATACTGCCGCTCGGCAACCAGCCGGCCGTCGTCGAGCACCGGGATCATCATCACCGCGCCGTTGTGGACGATGTACTCGCGGGTCGCCGTGCCGCCATCGGGCAGGCGCACCACGTCGCGGCGCACGTCGAGCAGCGAACCCTTGAAGACCTGCTCGGAGGCCAGGGTGTGCTCGACCAGGTGGGCGTCGTTCGGATTGGTGTCAGTCACGCGGATCATCCTGTGGTTCGTCGAGCCAGTCGCGGGGGACCAGGAAATCGGTGTAGAGCCGCGCCTCCGGTGTGCCCGGCTCGGGTTGCCAGTCATAGCGCCAGGTGACGAGCGGCGGCATGGACATCAGGATCGCCTCGGTACGACCATTGGACTGCAGCCCGAACAGCGTGCCACGGTCCCACACTAGGTTGAACTCGACGTAGCGCCCGCGTCGATACGCCTGGAACGCGCGCTCGCGCTCGCCGTACAGGGTATCCCGGCGGCGCGCCACGATCGGGGCGTAGGCAGGCAGGAAATGATCGCCGACGCTACGCATGATGCTAAAGCAGCGGGCGAAGCCCCCTTCCTGCAGGTCGTCGAAGAATATCCCGCCGACGCCACGCGGCTCGCGGCGGTGCTTGAGATAGAAGTATTCATCGCACCAGCGTTTGTAGCCCGCGTGGGTCTCCGGGCCGAACGGCGCGAGCGCGGCCCGGCAGGTGCGATGAAAATGCCGGGCGTCGTCCTCGAAGCCGTAGTACGGCGTGAGGTCCATGCCGCCGCCGAACCACCAGACATCGGTCTCGTCCGCGTTCGGTGCCTGGGCAACGAACATCCGCACGTTGAGATGCACGGTCGGAACAAAGGGATTGCGCGGATGCAGCACCAGGGACACGCCCATCGCTTCCCACGCACGGCCGGCGATGCCGGGTCGTGCCGCAGTCGCCGCCGCGGGCAGCTCGGCGCCCTGGACGTGGGAGAAGTTGACCCCGCCGCGCTCGAACACCGCACCGTCCTCGAGCACCCGGGCGATGCCCCCGCCGCCCTCCGGCCGGCTCCACGCGTCCTGCCGGAACGTCCTACCATCGATCGCTTCCAGCGCGTCGACGATGCTCGCTTGCAGATCGATCAGGTAGGCCCGGGTGTCCCGAGTGTCCACAGCCTAGGTCGAGCCCGTGCGGACGGCGAAGGCGCGATGGCCGATGTCGGAGCGAAACTGCATGCCGGCAAAGCTGATCCGGCCGATCGCCCCATAGGCGAGCCGCTGCGCCTGCCGCACCGAATCGCCGAGGGCGGTGACGCAGAGCACCCGACCACCACTCACCACCACTTCATCCTCCTCTAGCCGGGTACCGGCCTGGAAGACCTTGACGTCGGCCAGGTCGCCCAGGTCTGCGCCGAGGCCGTGAATGGGGTCGCCCTGCCGGGGCGTGTCGGGGTAGCCGCCGGCGGCGAGAACGACGCCCAGTGCTGGCCGACGATCCCACTCGGCCTCGGTGGCGTCGAGGGTGCCGTTGACCGCGTGCTCGATGAGCTCGAAGAGATCGGACTTGAGACGCGCCAGAATGGGCTGGGTCTCCGGATCGCCCATGCGGCAGTTGAACTCGAGCACCCGCGGCACGCCGGCCGCGTCGATCATCACCCCGGCATACAGGAAACCGGTGTAACGGATGCCTTCGGCCGCCATGCCGGCCACGGTGGGCAGGATGACCTCGCGCATGATCCGCGCATGGACTTCGGGCGTGACCACCGGCGCCGGCGAGTAAGCGCCCATGCCTCCGGTGTTGGGGCCCTGGTCGCCGTCCTTCAGGCGCTTGTGATCCTGCGAAGACGCCAGTGGCAGCACGTGCTCGCCGTCGACCAGCACAATGAAGCTCGCCTCCTCGCCGACCAGGCAATCCTCGATCACCACCCGCGCGCCGGCAGCGCCGAAGGCATCGCCCACCAGCATGGCGTCGATGGCGGCCTCGGCTGCGGCGACGGTCGCGGCGACGACGACACCCTTGCCGGCGGCGAGCCCGTCGGCCTTGACCACGATCGGCGCACCATGCGCGGTGACATACGCCCGCGCCGCCGCGGCGTCGGTGAAGGTCCGATATGCGGCCGTGGGAAGGCCATGCCGCACCATGAAAGCCTTGGCGAAGTCCTTGGAGCTCTCGAGTTGTGCCGCGGCCTGCGTTGCGCCGAAGATGCGCAGCCCCGCGGTGCGAAACGCGTCTACGATGCCGGCCGCGAGCGGCGCCTCGGGCCCGACCACCGTTAGCGCGATCCGGCGCTCACGCGCGAACGCGACCAGGTCGTCGATTGCCGTCAGCGCGACGTTGCTGACCCCGGGCTCGCGCGCCGTGCCGGCATTGCCCGGTGCCACGAACACCGCCGCGACCCGCGGCGATTGCGCGAGCTTCCACGCCAACGCGTGCTCACGCCCGCCTCCGCCCACCACCAGCACGTTCATCGGGCGCCTCGGATCAGAAGTGGATGCGCATGAACACGAACCCGACATTGCCGTTGCCGGTGGTCTTGCCGCTCACTTTCGGGATGTAGGTTCCCATGATCTCGGCCGCCCCGAGCCGCACGCTCGCGAGCGGGAGTATTCCCGGGAAGGGAACGTTACTGTAAATGTCCGGGCGCGAGCCGAGGAACGCGGTGTAGCCGAGTCCCACACCGTATTTCGACTGCGCCGGCCAGTAGGTGATCCACGTCCAGCCGACCACTTTCGTCCAGTCGTAGTGCGAGTCCCGAAACGCCAGCGCATACCAGCCGAAGGAGTCGCCGCGGTCGTTGCGCTTGGAGGTTCCAAAACCGCCGCCCCAGGACTCCTCGTTGAAGCCTTCGATCTTCTCGCGCGTATAGGTGTGGCGATTGTGATGGGTCCAGCCGGTGAGATAGAGATCGGCACCGCCGTTCTCATACGCATCCGCCAGGCCGTCGCATTGGTAGGCGAACCATCGCCACAGCCGATCGCAGGAAAACGCTGCGGCGTTGGTGGCCATGAGCAGGGTCGCAGCCAGCAGGGCGGCGCGGGCAAGGCCCGGAAGGGTTCGGTGCATGGTGGGTCGCGCCGGCAGGATGCCGGCGTTCAGTTGGGCCTGTTCACACGATAGCCGTGCGTACAAGCGGTTGGGATGGGGGGCAGCGAGGATCGCAAGTCAATGACGGAAGTGGCGCATGCCGGTGAACACCATGGCGATCCCGCGCTCGTCCGCCGCGGCGATGACCTCGTCGTCGCGCACGCTACCGCCGGGCTGGATCACCGCCACGGCGCCATTGTCCACCACCACGTCGAGGCCGTCGCGGAACGGGAAGAAGGCGTCCGAGGCCACCACCGAACCCGCCAGGGAGAGCTTGGCATGATCGGCCTTGATGGCGGCAATCCGGGCGGAGTCGACACGGCTCATCTGACCGGCACCGATGCCAAGCGTCCGGCCGTCGGCACCGTAGACGATCGCGTTCGACTTGACGAACTTGGCCACCCGCCACACGAACATCAGGTCGGCGAGCTCAGTAGCCGTCGGCGCCTTTCGAGTCACGATCGTGAGGTCGGCGGCGCCCAGATGGTCGACGTCCGGGGTCTGCAGCAGAAGTCCCCCGCCCACGCGCTTCAGGTCCCAGACCGGCGCCAGCGGTGCCTCGGGCAGGCGCGGCAACTCGATCTCGAGCACCCGGACATTGGCCTTGCGTCGGATGGCCTCGAGCGCGTCCGCCGTGTAGCCAGGGGCGATCAGCACTTCGAGGAACTGCGCCGCCACGAGTTCCACCGTGGGCCCGTCCACCGGCCGGTTGAACGCAATGATGCCGCCGAAGGCGGATGTGGGATCGGTGGCGAGCGCGTTGCGGTAGGCCTCGATCAGCGTTGCCGCCACGGCCGCGCCGCAGGGATTGGCGTGCTTGACGATCACGCACGCGGCGCCATCGCCCACGTCGACGAAGGACTTGACACACTCCCAGGCCGCGTCGGCATCGGCGATGTTGTTGTACGACAGCTCCTTGCCCTGCAGCTGGCGATAGCTCGCCATGCTGCCCGGCACCGTGAACTCGTCGCGATAGAACGCCGCGTGCTGGTGCGGATTCTCGCCATAGCGAAGATCCTGCACCTTGACGGCTTGGAGGTTGAACTGGTCGGGAAAGGCGGCCAGCGCTCCCGAAGGCGAGCGTGCCGTGAGCCAGTTCGAGATGGCGCCATCGTAGGCCGCGGTATGCGAGTAGGCCTTGCGGGCGAGCGCGAAGCGCGTGTCGGCGTCGAGCATACGGCCGCCGCACTTCAGGCTGTCGAGCACGTGCGGGTAATCGGCCGGATCCACGACGACCGCGACGTGCTCCCAGTTCTTGGCGGCAGCCCGCACCATCGTGGGGCCGCCGATGTCGATGTTCTCGATTGCCTCGGCGAGGGTGCAGCCCGGCTGTGCGACGGTTTCACGAAAGGGATAGAGATTGACCACCACGAGGTCGATGGTCGGGATGTCGTGTTGCGCAAGCGCCTGCACGTGCAGTTCGAGATCGCGCCGAGCCAGGATGCCCGCATGCACTTTCGGATGCAGTGTCTTGACCCGGCCATCGAGCATCTCGGGAAAACCCGTGTAGGCGCCGATCTCGACGACCGGAATGCCGGCAGCCGCGAGCGCGCGTGCAGTACCGCCGGTGGATAGGAGCTCGATGCCGAGGTCCGCGAGGCCACGCGCGAACTCGACGAGGCCGGTCTTGACCGATGCGGAAAGCAGGGCACGTGCGACAGGAGCGGGCATCGGTAGCTTCGGCATGTGACTCGATTCGAATCCGGACCGCTCCGGGGCTTTCAACGCATCGCGGGCGCGGTTGACCGCGCGCGCCGTGCGCCGCCTTGCGCGTCAGGAACGAATGCCGTACTTGGCGAGCTTGGTGCGCAACGTGTTGCGGTTCATGCCAAGCACGTCGGCCGCCTGGGTCTGGTTGCCGTTGGTTCGCTCCAGGACCGAGCTGATGAGGGTGCGCTCGACATGGGTGATGACCATGTCGTAGATGCCATGCGGAGCCTCCCCGTCGAGCTTGCGGAAATACTCGTCGAGCGACTTCTCCACACTTCGACAGATCTCGTTGTTGCCGTTGATGCGAACGGATTTTCTCACGCGGCCAGGGCCTCCCCGCCCATTGTTGCTGCCGACCTTGCCGTCGCGAACGCATCGCGGGCGTCGACCAGCCGTGCGGGCGGGGCCACAGCGTAGTCGAGCCGCTCGCCGCGATCAGCCAGCCGGTTGAAATAATCGTGGACCGCCGCGAGCTGGGCAGCGGTGGTGGTCGCGACGTTGATCTCGTGGCGGAACGACTCGCCACCGGCGAGATCGCGCGTATACCACCCGAGATGCTTGCGAGCGGTGCGCACGCCGAGATCCTCGCCGTGGAATGCATAGTGATCGGCCAGGTGCTCGACAACGAGCATACGCGCCTCGGCGACGGTGGGCGCGGGCAGTGCTAGCCCGTGCGCCAGGAAATGCGCGATCTCGCGAAAGATCCACGGCCGTCCCTGCGCGGCCCGTCCGATCATCAGGCCGTCGGCGCCCGTCGCGGCGAGCACGTGGCGCGCGCGCTGGGGCGTACCAATGTCACCGTTGGCCCACACAGGGATGCCGACGGCAGCCTTGACTGCGGCGATGGTCTCGTACTCCACCGCGCCGACGAACGCGCAGGCGCGGGTCCTTCCGTGCACGGCGAGGGCTGCGATACCCGCGTCTTCCGCCAGCCGGGCGACACGCACGGCGTTGCGCTGCTCGAGGCTCCAACCGGTGCGGATCTTGAGCGTGACCGGAACCGGCACTGCCGCGACGACGGCGGCGAGAATCTTCCCCACGAGCGCCTCGTCGCGCAACAACGCCGACCCCGCGGCGACATTGCAAACCTTCTTGGCCGGACACCCCATGTTGATGTCGATGACCTGGGCGCCCCGGTCGACGTTGTAGCGCGCGGCATCAGCCATTTGCCCCGGATCGGCGCCGGCGATCTGCACAGCGACGGGGGCAGACTCGCCGCGGTGGTCGATGCGTAGGAGGGACTTGGCGGTGTCGCGCAGGCGCGGATTGGCCGCCACCATCTCCGATACCGCATAACCTGCGCCAAGACGCTTGCAGAGCTGCCTGAACGGACGGTCGGTTACCCCCGCCATGGGCGCGACGGCAAGGCGTGGTTCGATGGCGTAGGAACCGATGTGCACGGTACGGGAGTTGGCAAAAAGAAACGACGCGGGGGGAGCGGATTATACCGATTCCGGGCGAGCAATGGTGCGCATCCTCGTCGCGCGTGCGACGAACGGCGATGACGCGACTGCACATCTGAATGGAACGCCCCTCGTCTCCACCGCGTAAGGCGCGGCGCAGCTTCGCTGCTGTGCTAAGTGAGCACCAACCTTGCGTAGGCGTCCGCCTTGCGCAAGCTGCCAACATCAAGCGCTATGACGCCGTGCACGTGCCGCGACCGCCTGGTGGAATAACGCCAATGACTGAGGACGTGGGTGTCGAGCATCGTGCATGCGCTGCACCTCGCATGCGCCATTGACCGGCGGGGGCGGTGCCGATGCCGGGTCAGCGCAAGCCGAACAGCACGGCGCGCGTGAACGTACGCTTCAGCCCCGGCGTTGCATCGAGCAACGAGAGTGCCAGCCCCCGAGGTCCGGAGATCCAGCCCGCAGGGTGCATGAACACCCCGAGCAGGCCGTGCGTGAAGGCCACCCCGGCGACGCGATCGGTGCGCCGCAACCTCGCGTAGCGCGCGAGCATCGCGGGCGAACCGATTGCTTCGGGCGCGGTATCGACGAGCACGCGGGCGAGCTCGAAGGCGTCGCGCACACCGAGGTTGAACCCTTGTCCGGCCACCGGATGCAAGGCTTGTGCCGCATTGCCGATCAGCACCGTGCGCGGCGCGGTCACGCTCGGCGCGTATTCGAGCGCAAGAGGAAAGCTGCGACGATCGGCCACTGACACGAAATCAGCGCGCCGTCGTCCGAAATGCGCCGACAGTCGATCGAGGAAGGCATCGTCGGGCAGTGCCAGGCGCGCCGCGACGAGTTCGGGCGTTGCGGTCCACACCAAGCCGTAATGGTCGCCCTCGGGCAACAAGGCGATCGGCCCTTCGGGGGTGAAGCGCTCGTACGCGATGCCCCGGTGGGACGCGCGACAACCGATCTTGGCCACCAGCGCGGACTGGCGGTAGTCGTGGCGGCGACGGATGACGCCGGCGACGTTAGCGCCGCTGCCGTCGGCCACCACCACCAGCTTGCCGAGCAGCGGCTCGACACCCGCGCCACCCGTCACGGCGGCGTAGGCGCGCGTGCCGCCAGCCAGCGTGACCGAATAGCCGTAGTACTGGCTCGTGCGGGTAAGCCGCAGCGCGTCAGCGAGCGCCCCCTGCAGCGCGCCATAGCCGACGACATAGCCCAGGGCGGGAAGGTCGTGATCCGCCGCGGCGAGACGTGCCTGCCCGAATCCGCCGGTCTGCGACACATCGATCTCGACAATAGGCGTGACCGAGGCATCGCGTGCGACGAGGCCGCCCCAGATGCCCAGGCGCTCGAACACCAGGCGTGCACCATGCGAGAGCGCCAGCGAGCGCTCGCCACGCGGCGAACCTTGCGCAGATCGCGCGTCGACGATAGCGACGTCGAGATCGGCGTCGGCGAGTGCGATTGCTAGCGACGCCCCCACCGGGCCGGCGCCGACAATGATGACATCGTGGAGCTTCGACATGAGCGCCACTGCCGGCCACGCCGGCAGCCCGTGGCTACGGCGCGCAGGCCGCCTCGACGTCCGCGACGCGCTTCGGCGCCGCGATCGTCAGGTTTTCGCAACCATGGTCGGTCACGACCACGTCGTCTTCGATGCGGATGCCGATGTCCCAGAAGGCTTCGGGAACGTTCTCGGCCGGACGGATGTAGGCGCCGGGCTCGACCGTCAGCACCATGCCGGGGCGGAGCTGCTGCGAAGCGCCCCCGACCTGGTACAGGCCCGCGTCATGCACATCCATGCCGAGCCAGTGGCCGGCGCGATGCATGTAGAACTGCTTGTAGCTTCCGGACTCTAGAACCTCGTCGAGGCTGCCCTGGCACAGTCCGAGATCGATGAAACCCTGGGCGAGGACCCGCTCCGCGACCCTGTGGTAGTCGTGGAAGTCGACGCCCGGGCGGACGGCGTCGATGCAGGCGAGTTGGGTCTCCAACACCAGCTCGTACACCGCCTTTTGCGCTCCGGAAAACCGCCCGTTCACGGGAAACGTACGGGTGATGTCGGACGCATAACCACGGAATTCGCAGCCCGCATCGATCAATAACAGTTCCCCGTCCTGCATCTGCCGGTCGTTGTCGCGATAGTGCAGGATGCAAGCGTTCGGGCCGCTCGCGACGATCGACGGGTACGCGACGGCCTGGGCACCGCCCTGCAGGAATTCGTGGGCGAGTTCCGCCTCGGCCTGGTATTCGTGCCACCCCGGCCGCGTAGCGTGCATGGCGCGGCGGTGCGCCTCGGACGAGATCGCCGCCGCCCGCCGCATCAGGGCGAGTTCATGCGCATCCTTGACCAGGCGCATGGCATCGAGAGCCTGGCGAACGTCCACGATCTCCTCGGGTGCCGCGACGCCACTGCGGGCGCGGCCGCGCACCGTGTTGAGCAACGCGGTGACCAGGCTGTCCCAGTGCGGGTAGAGTCCGATCGGGGTGTAGAGCACCGGCTGGTCCGAGGCGAGATCGGGGAGCAGCGTATCCAGCGCCTCGATCGGATGGGCTTCGTCGAAGCTGAAGATCTCGCGCGCCGCATCAGGGCCGTACCGGAATCCGTCCCAGATCTCGCGCTCCTCGTTCTTGGCACGACAGAACAGGATGTGACGATCGCCATCGGGTCCTGCGTGCAGGGCGATGACCGCCTCGGGCTCCGGAAAGCCGGTCAAGTAATAGCAATAGCTGTCGTGGCGATACGGGAAGAGCGAATCCCGACTGCGGGCAAGCTCGGGGGCGGTGGGCACGAGCGCCAGTCCGCCGGCGCCGGTATGCGCGCGCATCGCCTGGAACAACCGGTTACGCCGGTCCCGATGAAGCTGGTGGTTGTGATTCATGGGCTTGATTCCGAGGGAAGCGGCGATTATAGGCGCCCGCTACCGACCGTGCAGCGGGCGCGGTGCGCTACCATCGCCGCATGACGGGCGTCGAACCGGAGGTCCACCGTCCTGCTTTGCACGAGGCCAAGCTGGCGCTGCGCAATCGCATCGTCGCGGCACGTGACGCCCTCGATGCTGCGACCCGCGCGTCTGCAGCGGCGGCGATCGCGGCCCGCATCCTCGCGCTGCCATCGTACCAGTCCGCGCAGACAGTGCTGCTGACGCTCGCCTTTCGCAGCGAGTGGAACACCCGACCCTTGCTGGATCACGCCCTCGCGACGGGCAAGACGGTGTTGCTGCCGCGCGTCGACGTCGCCGCGCGCATGCTCGTCCTGCATCGCGTTCGCGATCTCGACACGGACGTCGGACCCGGCTACCAAGCCATACCCGAGCCGCGACCCGGTTGCGCGGCCGTCGCGCCAGGCGAGGTCGACTGGGTGCTCGTGCCAGGCGTTGCCTTCGATCGCAACGGACGCCGCCTCGGGTACGGTGGCGGATTCTACGATCGCCTGCTGCCACTGGTGCCCGCCCGCGCCGCGCGTGTCGCCGGCGCATATGGGCTGCAAGTCGTGGAGGAGGTTCCGGCCGCGCCGCACGATGTCGCCATCGACGCGCTCGTCACCCAACACGAGACCTTCCATGTGTCGAGGCGCTAATGCCCCGCATTGCAAGTTGGTCGAATAAACTTGCGATGGCTGCGGCGCGAACTTCCGGTTCGGGACATTAGCGTGGCGCCGGTCGCCGATGCAACGAGCCTGCGCGATACGTCCCTGGCGCTCGCCGTTACCCTGGGTATTCAGATTTTCGTGGCCCTCGCGGCGACCGCGACCGCCGTGCTGGCGCCCGTGATCGGCCCGGACCTCCATGTCGCCCCCCGCCTGGTCGGCGTGTTCGTCGGCCTCGTCTACGCCGGCTCGATGCTGGCAAGCCTGTCGGGCGGCCACTTCATCGAGCGCTTTGGCCCGATTCGCCTGTCGCAGATCGGGGTGCTCATCTGCGCAGCCGGGGTGTTGGTCGTGGCGATCACCACCCCGGCGTGGATCGGACTCCTCATCCTCGCGGCCATCGTGATCGGCTTGGGCTACGGTCCGATCACACCGGCGTCATCGCACGTGCTCGCGCGGACCACGCCACTGTCGCGACTCGCCCTCACCTTCTCGATCAAGCAGACCGGGGTGCCGGCAGGCGCCGCCGTCGCCGGGGCGGCGCTACCGGCCATGGCCGGATCGGTAGGCTGGCGCGCCACGCTGCTCTCCATAGCCGTACTGGGTGTCGTGATCGCCGTTGCCGCGCAGTCGACACGGAGCCGGCTCGATGGCAAGACGGCGACCGCGTCACGGCCATTCTCGTTTGCCGTGCTATTCGCCCCGCTGCGCACGCTGTTCCGCCACCGGGGTCTGATCGAGCTCTCGATCGCCGGTTTCGTGTATGCGTCCATGCAGATGTGCCTGATGAGCTTCCTGGTCGTGTATTTGACCGAATCGCTCGCCTTCGCCCTGGTGGCTTCCGGCTTCGCCCTCACGGCGGCGAATCTCGGCGGGATCGTCGGGCGCATTGGTTGGGGCGCCGTCGCCGACCGCTGGATTGCCCCGCGGCGCATGCTCGGCATCCTTGGACTCGCGGCCGCCGGCTGCAGTTATCTCGTGGCGAACTTCAGTGCGACGTGGCCCAGTGCGGTGCTCCTCGGGGTATGCGCGGTGTTCGGCGCGACCGCGATCGGCTGGAACGGCGTCCAGCTCTCCGAGGTGGCCCGTCAGGCGCCCGAGGGCCAGGCCGGCACCATCACCGGGGCGTCCGGCTTCGTCACCTTTGCAGGGGTGGTGCTCGGCCCCCCGCTCTTCGCGCTCCTGGCATCGCTTTCGGGCAGCTATCGCGTTGGCTTCGCGGTGTTCGGCACGGCGAGCCTCGTCTGCGGATCGACGCTGCTCCTGCGCAAGGCACCCACGCCGCGGCCATAAACCACGGACGGGGACGCACGGGAATGGCGTGCCTCCGCCCGCGCGCCGAGCATCGCGTGTCGTTGCGCCGAAGGCGCGCGCGGCGGGTCTCGACTCGACGGTCCAGGGTCGGCCGGCGTAAGCCTCTCCACTGCGCCCCGCGCATGCTGATTTAGGATGCCTGTCGTGCATCCGGACGCGGGCGGACCTACCGCAATGCAACAACCCCCGTCTGCGCCGCCAGCTTACAATCGTTCCACCGGGGTCACCCCCGGGTCAACCCCGGATACGATCCGGACCGCTGGAGATCCCCCGATGGACATGAGCACGCCAAGCGACCACGACCCGCAGGAAACCCGCGAATGGCTGGATGCGCTCGAGTCGGTCATCGCCCAAGAAGGCCCCGACCGCGCCCATTTCCTGATCGAGCAGCTGATCGACAGAGCGCGCCGTTCCGGCGCGTACCTGCCGTTCTCCGCGAGCACCGCCTACATCAACACCATCCCCGTGGACCGGCAGCCGCGCACGCCAGGCGACCAGGCCATCGAGGAGAAGATCCGCAACTACGCTCGCTGGAACGCCATGGCAATGGTGATCCGCGCCAACAAGGACACCAACGTCGGCGGCCACATCGCCAGCTACGCGTCGGCGGCGACGCTCTACGACGTCGGCTTCAATCATTTCTGGCATGCGCCTTCGTCGGAGCACGGCGGCGACCTGGTGTTCGTGCAGGGGCACTCGTCGCCCGGCGTCTACGCGCGGGCTTTCATGCTGGGAAGGCTCACCGAGGAGCAGCTCGACAACTTCCGCCAGGAGGTCGACGGCAAGGGCATCTCGTCATATCCGCACCCCTGGCTGATGCCCGACTTCTGGCAGTTCCCCACCGTGTCGATGGGCCTTGGGCCGTTGATGGCGATCTACCAGGCGCGGTTCATGCGGTACCTGCGCGACCGCGGCTTTGCCCAGACCGACGGCCGCAAGGTGTGGGCGTTCATGGGCGACGGCGAGATGGACGAGCCCGAGTCGATGGGCGCCATCGGTATGCCCGGCCGCGAGGCGCTCGACAACCTCATCTTCGTGGTGAACTGCAACCTGCAGCGCCTCGATGGCCCGGTGCGCGGCAACGGCAAGATCATCCAGGAACTGGAGAGCACCTTCCGCGGCGCTGGCTGGAACGTGATCAAGGTGATCTGGGGCACGCGCTGGGACACGCTCCTCGCCCGCGACAAGCAGGGCATCCTGATGCGCCGGATGATGGAATGCGTCGACGGCGAGTATCAGATGTTCAAGAGCAAGGACGGGGCCTACGTCCGCGAGTACTTCTTCAATACCCCCGAATTGAAGGCCATGGTCGCCGACTGGTCCGACGACGACATCTGGCAGCTCAACCGTGGCGGGCTCGATCCGCACAAGGTGTTCGCCGGCTACCAGGCAGCGGTGAATCACAAGGGCCAGCCGACGGTCATCCTCGCCAAGACCATCAAGGGTTTCGGCATGGGACTGTCGGGCGAAGCGCAGAACATCACCCACCAGCAGAAGAAGATGTCGGTCGACTCCATCCGGGCGATGCGCGATCGCTTCAGCCTGCCGGTGCCGGACGACTCGCTGGAAGAGGTTCCGTACCTGCGCTTCGAGGAAGGTTCCAAGGAGCTCGAGTACATGCGCGAGCGGCGCATGAGCCTCGGGGGCTACGTGCCCACCCGGCGAACCAAGTCCGAGGCGCTGATCGTGCCCGCGCTGTCGGCCTTCGAGCGCTTCCTCAAGAGCACCGACGAGCGCGAGATTTCCACCACGATGGCCTTCGTGCAGATGCTGCAGGTGCTGCTGCGCGACAAGAATATCGGCAAGCGGGTGGTGCCGATCGTCCCGGACGAGTCCCGCACCTTCGGCATGGAGGGCATGTTCCGCCAGCTCGGCATCTGGAACCAGTTCGGCCAGTTGTACACGCCGCAGGACGCCGACCAGCTCATGTTCTACAAGGAGGACAAGCACGGCCAGATCCTGCAGGAAGGAATCAACGAGCCCGGCGCGATTTGCGACTGGATCGCGGCCGCGACGTCGTATTCGACCCACGGCGTGCCGATGATCCCGTTCTACATCTTCTACTCGATGTTCGGCTTCCAGCGGGTCGGCGATCTCGCCTGGGCTGCCGCCGACATGCGCTCGCGCGGCTTTCTGCTCGGCGGCACGGCAGGGCGCACGACCCTCAATGGCGAGGGCCTGCAGCACGAGGATGGCCACTCGCATGTGTTCTCGTCGGTGATCCCCAACTGCGTGTCGTACGACCCCACGTTCGCCTACGAGGTCGCGGTGGTCCTGCAGGACGGTATGCGGCGCATGTACGCCGAGCAGGAGGACGTCTACTACTACATCACGGTGATGAACGAGAATTACGTGCATCCCGCGATGCCCGATAACGCGACCGCGGACATCATCAAGGGTATGTACCGGTTCCGCGCCGGCGAGAAGGGCAAGACGAAGGCGCCGCGCGTGCAGCTTCTCGGCTCCGGCACGATCTTCCGCGAAGTTATCGCCGCCGCCGATCTGCTGAAGAGCGACTGGGGCGTGGAGGCCGACCTCTGGTCCTGTCCGAGCTTCACCGAGCTCGCCCGCGATGGCATGGCCGTCGAGCGACACAACCGGCTCCATCCCGACGCCGCGCCCAAGCAATCGCATGTCGAGTCGTGCCTCGGCGGGACAGAGGGGCCGGTTATCGCCGCAACCGACTACGTGCGTACGTTTGCGGAGCAGATTCGTGCCTACGTACCGCGCCGGTACGTGGTGCTCGGAACCGACGGGTTCGGGCGGTCCGATACGCGCGAGCAGCTGCGTCGCTTCTTCGAGGTCGACCGGAATTTCGTCGTCACCGCGGCGTTGCACGCCCTAGCCCAGGAGGGCACGGTGCCCAAGGCAAAGGTCGCCGAGGCCATTCGCAAGTACAAGATTGATGGGTCACGGCCAGCGCCGTGGACGCTTTGAGCGCGATCTAGGCCATCGTTCGATGGGGCTCGGGACCTCCGGCGAACGCGCGAGAACGTCGCGCCGCGGCCCGGCATGCCGGCGCCTGACGTGCGGCAAGGGCGCGGCGACAGCAGCCGTTGCAGCCAAGTCCACTATGGAGAAGAACTCGCATGAGTGCACTTGAGGTCAAGGTTCCCGACATCGGCGATTACGAGGACGTGCCGGTCATCGAGGTCCTGGTCAAGCCCGGCGACCGGGTCGCTGCGGAGGATTCGCTCGTGACCCTGGAATCCGACAAGGCCACCATGGACGTGCCCGCCCCCGCGGCCGGCACGGTGCGCGAGCTCATGGTCAAGGTCGGTGACAAGGTGGGCGAAGGGACGCTCATCCTGCTGCTCGATACGGCCGAGGATGCCGAGGATGAGCCGATCACGTCGGCGTCGGCCAAGCAGGCCGCGCCTGCCTCCGGCAACGAGTCCAGGGCGCAGGCTGCCGCGTCGCCGTCGGGTCGCAATCCCCCGGCAGCCGCCGCCCCGCAGGACGCCTCGGGCGACAATTCCAGGGCGCAGGCGACCGCGTCGTCCTCGGGTGGCAAGCCCCAGGCAGCCGCCGCCCCGCAGGAGCACGCTGTGCCCGCACCGGCACCGGACCCGGAAGCTGCGGCGGCCGGCGGCGAGACCGTCGAGGTGCGCGTGCCCGACATCGGTGACTTCGACGAAGTCCCGATCATCGAGGTGCTGGTCAAGGCGGGCGACCTGGTCAACGCCGAGGATTCGCTCGTCACCCTCGAGTCGGACAAGGCCACGATGGACGTCCCTTCCCCCGCCTCGGGCCGTGTACGCGAGCTCAAGGCAAAGGTCGGCGACAAGGTGCGTGAAGGCTCGGTGATCCTGATCCTGGATTCCGGCGGCGGTGCCACGCCACAACCGGAGCGGCGCGCCAAGTCCAGCGCCAAAGGCCCCCCGGAAGCGGCTGCGGGCGCCAGCGCCGGATCTGCACAACCTGCCGAGCATGCGGCCGACGCGGCGCGCAGCGTCTCCGCCACCGCCGGTTCCGCAGACCCGTCCGCCACGGCGGAAGCAACCGCGCCGGTCAGCTCGGAGGGATTCAAGGCCGCGCATGCGTCGCCGTCGGTGCGTAAGTTCGCCCGCGAGCTCGGGGTCGACCTCGGCCGGGTCGGCGGTTCGGGTCCCAAGGGCAGGATCCTCCAGGAGGACGTGCAGAAGTACGTGAAGGGCGCTCTCGACGCGAAGGCGCAGCCCGCGGCGGGTGGCGGAACGGTGGCAGGTGCAGGCCTTTCACTGCTGCCATGGCCGAAGGTCGATTTCGCCAAGTTCGGCCCGATCGAGGAAAAGCCGCTCTCCCGGATCAAGAAGATCTCCGGCGCGAACCTCGCCCGCAACTGGGTGATGATTCCGCACGTCACCCAGTTCGACGAAGCCGACATCACCGACCTCGAGGCATTGCGGGTCGGGCTCAACAAGGAGAACGAGAAGAAGAGCATCAAGGTCACCATGCTCGCCTTCCTGATCAAGGCGAGCGTCGCGGCGCTGCAGCGCTTCCCCGACTTCAACTCGGCCCTGTCCGGCGACAACCTGGTCTATCGCAAGTACTTCCACATCGGTTTCGCCGCGGACACGCCCAGCGGCCTGGTCGTTCCGGTGATCCGCGATGCCGACCGGAAGGGCGTGCTGGCGATCGCCAAGGAGATGGGCGAGCTGTCGACCAAGGCACGCGACGGCAAGCTCGGCCCTGCCGACATGCAGGGCGGGACGTTCTCGATCTCCAGCTTGGGCGGCATCGGCGGCACGGCCTTTACGCCGATCATCAATGCTCCGGAAGTGGCGATCCTCGGCGTCTCGCGCGGCGCCATGAAACCCATATGGGACGGCAAGGCATTCGCACCGCGCCTCATGCTGCCGCTGTCGCTGTCCTACGACCACCGGGTCATCGACGGCGCGTCGGCGGCCCGCTTCACCACCCATCTTGCGCAACTGCTGGGCGACATGCGCCGGGCGCTATTGTGAGGCGGATGAGCTGTCCGGCGCCCGGCTCCCTCCCACCCGCGGCAGCCGCTGACCGCGTGCTTCGTCGCATCGCCCTCGAACCTTCGAGTCCCCGCAACCCGCGAGCGAGTCTGTCATCGTGACCCAAGCCATCGACGTCAAAGTCCCCGACATCGGCGACTTCCAGGATGTGCCGATCATCGAGATCCTGGTCAAGCCCGGCGACGTGGTCCAGAAAGAGGAATCGCTCGTCACCCTGGAGTCGGACAAGGCCACCATGGACGTGCCCGCGCCGGCCGCCGGCACGGTACGCGAGATCAAGGTCAAGGTCGGCGACAAGGTCTCCGAAGGCGGACTGCTGCTCGTGCTCGACTCGGCCGATGGCGGGGCAGAGCAAGCGAAGGGCGGCGCAGGCGAAGGCCCATCGGACAAACCCGCCACCGGTCAGGATCGATCACGCGACGCGAAGGCTGCCGCCGGTCAGGATCGATCACGCGACGCGAAGGCGCCGTCCCCCGCGCCGGCCAAGGCGCCTGCCCGAGAAACTGCGCCAGCGGCAGCGGCCGCTACACCGTCCCCCGCAGATGCGGCAACGCCAGCGCCGTCCGCGGCGACGTTCAAGGGCAAGGCCGTCGTCGAGTACACCATGCTCGTGCTCGGTGCCGGCCCCGGTGGCTACAGCGCCGCGTTCCGCGCCGCCGACCTCGGGATGAAGACCGTGCTGATCGAGCGCTACGCGACTCTCGGCGGCGTGTGCCTCAACGTCGGCTGCATCCCCTCGAAGGCGCTGCTCCATATCGCCGGGGTGATGGACGAGGCGAAGACCTTTGCGGCGCATGGCATCACCTTCGGTGAGCCCAAGGTCGATCTCGACAAGCTGCGCGGCTGGAAGGAAAAAGTGGTGGGCAAGCTCACCACCGGCCTCGCCGGGATGGCCAAGGCGCGCAAAGTCGAGGTCGTTCGCGGCGTCGGGACCTTCCTCGATCCGCACCATGTCGAGGTGGAATTGACGGCGGGCGACGCGCAGCAGAAGACCGGCGAGAAGACCATCGTGCGCTTCGAGCAGGCGATCATCGCCGCCGGATCCCAGGCCGTGCGGCTGCCGTTCTTTCCCGACGATCCGCGCATCGTCGACTCGACCGGTGCCTTGCTGCTGACGTCGCGCCCCAAGCGCATGCTGGTGGTCGGCGGCGGCATCATCGGCCTGGAGATGGCCACCGTGTACTCGGCGCTCGGTGCGCGTCTGGACGTGGTCGAGATGCTCGACGGGCTGATGCTCGGTGCGGACCGCGACCTGGTGAAGGTCTGGGAGAAGATGAACCGGCCGCGTTTCGACAAGGTCATGCTGAAGACCAAAACGGTCGGGGCGGAAGCGACGGCCAAGGGCATCAGCGTGCGCTTCGAAGGCGAGCAGGCGCCGTCCGGGCCGCAGCTCTACGACCTCGTGCTGGTCGCCGTCGGCCGCTCGCCCAACGGCAAAAAGATCGGCGCCGACAAGGCCGGCGTGGGGGTGACCGAGCGCGGCTTCATCGACGTCGACGACCAGATGCGCACCAACGTGCGCCACATCTTCGCCATTGGCGACGTCGTCGGCCAGCCGATGCTCGCCCACAAGGCCGTGCACGAGGGCCACGTCGCCGCCGAGGTGGCGTCCGGCGAGAAGGCGTTCTTCGATGCGCGGGTCATTCCGTCGGTGGCCTACACCGATCCCGAGATCGCGTGGGTCGGGGTGACCGAGGACGAGGCCAAGGCGCAGGGCAGAAACGTGGAGAAAGGACTCTTTCCCTGGGCCGCCTCGGGCCGGGCCATCGCCAACGGTCGCGACGAGGGTTTCACCAAGCTGTTGTTCGATGCGGAGACCCATCGCATCGTCGGCGGCGGCATCGTCGGCACCCACGCCGGCGACCTCATCAGCGAGATCGCCCTCGCAGTCGAAATGGGCGCGGATGCCGTGGACATCGGCCGCACCATCCATCCGCATCCGACGCTGTCCGAATCGGTCGGCCTCGCCGCCGAGGCTTTCGAAGGGGTGTGCACCGACCTCCCGCCGCCGCGGAAGAAATAGGCGTCCG